>NZ_DASURI010000998.1:0-12030 GCF_036280135.1 Longimicrobium sp. | reverse complement strand
CGATGCCCAGCCCCGGCACGCAGCCCAGCACCGCCGCGGCGGGAAACCGGCTGATCAGCCGGCCCGGCGTGCTGCGGCCGCGCAGTCCGGCCGTCGCCACGTCGAACAGCGCGTCCGTCCCTGGGCCCGGCTGAAAGAGCGCGAACAGGTGGCTGCGGTCCGCCCCCTCCTCCGAACCGCCCAGCCATGCGGGCAGCTTTGCCAGCTCGCGAAATCCGTGGTTCGCGTCCCTGCCGTCCCCGCGGTGGATTCCGCCATCGCGGCGCCCCAGCTCCGCGGCCGCCGTCGCCGCCGCCGCGATGGCCCCCGCCGACGTCCCGCCGATGCAGCGAAACCGGTACGTCTTCGCCAGCTCGCAGACGGCCAGCGGATACACCACGCCGCTGGTGATGCCGCCCTTCATCACCACGTCGCATTCCAGGTGCGCCTGGTCGTAGTGGCCCTGCTCCAGCGGCAGTTCGGGTGCGGCGGACGGCAAGACGGCTGTGCTCATGATGAGGTGAGGAATCGGGGATGGATGAACCTGCGGATGAGAACCAGGAGTTTGTGGCGGGTTCCGCGCGCGCGTCAAGCGGCTCGATGGCTGCTTCCCGCGCTGCTTGGATGGGCAGGTTCTCCCGGTTTCCCCTGGAACGCGCGGTACCCGGAGCAAGGGATGAACGTCGTGCTATCCAACCTCCCAAGGGTTTTTTGGGGAGGTGGGCGAGCTCCGCGAGCCCGGAGGGGGCGCTCGCGGGGAGGTCGCCACACGCGGCGGCTCCTCGGGATGACGCGCTCGAGGGCCGGCGGACCGGCTGAGGAATGCCCCCGCGTGCGGATCAGAGCGGGCCGCGGCTCCAGGGGCCCCAGAGCGCGTAGGTGCCGCCGGAGAGCGTGGCCGCCGCGGCGGCGCGGGTGCCGCCCTGGATGTTGAAGAAGAGCGTCTGCCCGTTGGGCGAGAAGCACACGCCCGCGAACTCCGGCGACGCGGCGTCCGTGCGCACCACGTCGATCAGCTCGCCGCCGGGCGTGAGCGCGCGGACGTACTGCTCCGCCAGCCCGTCCTCGCAGATCATCAGCCCGCCGCGAGGGCTCAGGCACAGGTTGTCGGGGCTGTCCAGCACGTCGCGCGACGGCGACTCGAAGAGCAGCGTCAGCACGCCGTCGTCCGCCCCCGTGGGCCGGTACGACCACACCTGCCCCGCGCGCACTTCGCCGCCTTCCGTGGCGTCGAAGTAGATGTTGCCCTGCCCCGCGAAGCATCCCTCCAGCCGCTCGAACATCGCCCCGCCCTTCAACCACCCCTGCTGAAAGACGGCGGACACGTTGGTCTCCGCCTCCGCCGGGTCCGCGTCGTCGATGTCCACCCAGTCCACGGCCATGGGCGCGCCCACCGTCTGCCCCGTGAACGTGCGGTACCGCGGACGATCCTTGATCCGCAGCATCTGCAGCCGTCCGCCTTCCGCCAGCCGGCCGGGCACGCGGGGGATGAAGCGGTAGAAGCCGGCGCCGCGCCCCGCCGCGATGGCGGGGTCGTGGCGCACGTCCTCCGTCAGGTAGACGATCCCCGTCTCCTCGTCGACGGCCAGCGCCTCGTGCACGAACCGGCCGAGCGCCTTGAGCGGCACGGGCTCCACCTCGTCGTCCGCGTCGGCGGGCACCTCGAAGCAGTAGCCGTGCGCCCGCTCGAAGCCGGTGGCTGGGCCCGCCGTCGTCTCCTCGCACGAGATCCAGCTGCCCCAGGGCGTGCGGCCGCCGGCGCAGTTGACGTGCGTGCCGCTCAGGCTGACGAACTCGCGGACGAGCTCCACCTCGCCGTCGTCGCCCTGGTGCAGCTCCAGCGTGCTCGTTCCACCGCCCGCCCGCCGGTCGTACGCCCGCGCGCCGGCGCCCAGCACGCGGGCCACGTCCGCCGCATCGGCCACCTCGTGGTTGCGCACCAGGCGCACGGTGCCGCGCGTGCGCCCGCCGAACGCCGCCATCCCGTCCACCCCGTACTTCACCTCCCACGCCGGATTCACGAGCGACGGTGCGCGCGTGGTGCTGAGCTTGCGGACGCGAAAGCCCTGCGGCACCCACAGCTCCGGCACCTCGGCGCTGCGGACGAGCGGGCCGTAGCCGTCCGCGCGCGGCACGGGGCGCACGGACGCGGACAGCGACGAAAGCCCCAGCAGCGACGGGGCAAAGGCGCCGCCACTCAGCGCGGCGGCGCGGCGCAAAAAGGCGCGCCGGTCGATCATCACGGGATCCATCGGGTCGGTCTCGGGATGCGGATAGGATGTGGATGACGCAACTTGGAGCCGGCCGCGGCGCGGGGTCAACCGTCCGCGCGTACCGGTTCGACGACGATCACGGGGAGGGGGCAGTGGCGGACGAGGAGCGGATGGACGGACGCGTCTGCGTGGTGACGGGCGCCACGGCAGGGATCGGGCAGGCGGCGGCCACGGCGCTGGCCCGGCAGGGCGCCACGGTGGTGCTGGTCGCGCGCAGCGCCGAGCGGGCGCGGCGCACGCGCGAAGCGGTGATGGGGGCCGCGGGGCACGACCGCGTGGACGTGGTGCTGGCGGACCTGGCCGTGCAGGCGCAGGTGCGCGCGGCCGCGCGCGAGATCCTGGACCGCTACCCCGCCGTGCACGTGCTGCTGAACAACGCGGCCGTCTACACCAGGCGGTTCGAGACGTCGCCGGACGGCATCGAGATGCAGCTGGCCGTGAGCCACCTCGCGCCCTTTCTGCTGACCAGCCTGCTGCTGGACCGGCTGCGGGCCAGCGGCGCGGCCCGGGTGGTGACCATGAGCTCCGGCGCGCACCACGGGGCCAGGGTGCCGTGGGACGACCTGGAGATGCGGGAGCGGTACAGCGGGCTGCGGCAGTACGCGAACACCAAGCTGTACAACCTGTGGATGACGCGCGAGCTGGCGCGCCGCGTTTCCGCGGGGGAGGTGACGGCCAACGCCATGCACCCGGGCGTGGTGGGCACGGCGCTGCTGTTTGGCGGGTTCGCGCCCATCCGGCTGCTCAAGCCGTTCCTGCGCACGCCGGAGCAGGGCGCGCGCACGGCCGTGTGGCTGGCGTCGTCGCCGCGCGTGCGGGAGGTGACGGGCGGCTACTGGCAGGACGAGCGCCCCGCCCGCAGCAGCGCCTTTTCCCAGGACGCCGACGCCGCCCGCCGCCTGTGGGAGATCAGCGAGCGGATGACGGGGCTGGCGTAGGGCGCGAAGCGCGCTTCCGCGTCGCCCAGCACCCTCCCCTGCTGTCATTCTGAGGTCGATCGGCGCTTGGCGATTCCATCCCGCGCGAGGACTGTCGGCGCCGATCGGCCGAAGAATCGGGTCGCGCCGCGCCCGGTACTCGCCCGTGCACGGGCCCGCCGTTCCCCGCTCCAGCGCCGATCCTTGCTTCACCGCGTGCGCTCCGCCCACGTTTGTCACGCATCCGGCGTCAACGCGTTTTCCGCCTGACCGCATCTTCGCCTGCACTCGGACGAGCGATGCACCACAACTACTACGTCTACCTGCTCGCGAGCGCCAAGCACGTTCTGTACGTGGGCATGACCAACAATCTGGTGCACCGTGTCGCCCAGCACCGGCAGCGACTGACTCCCGGATTCACCAAGCGATACAACGTCGATCGCCTGGTGTACTTCGAGCACACGCACGATGCGAACGCGGCGATCGCGCGCGAAAAGGAGATCAAGAGCTGGGTGCGAGCCAAGAAGGTGCAGCTGATCGAGACGATGAACCCGTCGTGGGATGACCTGTACGAGTCAATTGCGTTCCCGAACATGCTGGTATGACTAACCCTTATGGGCATGGTATTTCGCTCGGGTGAGAGACACAGCGAGTCGGTCGGCGGGGCCTCGGCACCACGTTTGGGCAACCCGGTTCTTCGGGCGGCGCCCACAGGATCCAGAACGGGATGGATCCAGCCGGCGCCTCTCTCAGAATAACAGTGGGCGGGGCCTACGCCCCAACAGAACGCATTGTTCGGCTCACGCCCGACGGCGAACGTCCTTGTTGTGATTTACGGCGGATACAGGTATCCTGTGCGCGTTGTTGCAGTCCACACCCCCACTTTCCCCATCCAGGACGCACCATGCGGAAGCTGAAGCTCAAGCTGGACGATCTGAAGGTCACGGCGTTCGAGACGGCCGACATGCCGCAGGGCCGGGCCGGCACCGTCAAGGCGCACGTCACCGCGCCCGCACAGACCAACCAGCTGTTCCCCTGCGGCGAGCCCTTTACGGAGCAGTTCTCCTGCGCCTATACGGCGTGCGGCGACCCCGGGTGCTCCAACATGAACACGTGGTGCGCCAACTGCACGGACTGGGGCTGGGCGTAAGCAGCGTTCCGGGAGATACGAAGCGGGGCGGCCGACAGGCCGCCCCGCTTCGCGTTTCTGGCTTCGCAGACCCTGGATCAGCGGCGCTTGGCCATGCTGAGCGCCGTGAACTCCAGCGGCGTCAGGCCGGGCGACTCGCGGAACAGCTCCAGCAGCTCGCGGCGGCGCTCCACCTCCGGCGCGTCCAGGCCGGGCACCTCGATCAGCCGGCGCAGCGCCGCCTCCACCGCCTCGCGCGTCTCGTGCTGCAGCGACAGCATGGACAACCCGCTGAACGGAAACCGGTCGAAGTTCTCCGCCAGGAACTCGCGCAGGGCCGGCCCGTGCCGCAGGTGGAACATGATGCTGCGGTCAATGCCGCGCACCGGGTACTGCGGAAACGTGGCCGAGTGCATCAGCGCCGACGCGAAGTTGTTCAGGATGAGCTCCGCCATGGCCCGCACCTCGTCGTGCGACGCCGCGTCTCCCGGCTTCCACGCCACGCCCTCGTAGAAGTACGGCCGCAGGTAGGGCCGCTCCACCATCAGCCGCACGTGGTCCGACGTCTCGGTGATGGCGCGCTGGATGAGCTGCAGGTCCGGCTGCTGCTGGGCCAGCTCCAGCTGCCGCACGGCCGTGCCGATCTGCTCCTTGGCGATGTTCAGCTGCTTGGTGAACACGGTAAAGTTCAGCAGACCCACCATCACCAGCAGCATCGTGCCGATGAACCCCAGCACGCCGATCCACGTCTCGATTCCCATCCGTCTCCGCCTCCAATGCTCGCACGCGCCGGCACACATGCGCCGGCGCGTGCGGATGAATCCCCATCGTCCGATCTCCGGCGTCCGATGCGTCCCGGCCAGTGCCGGATGGCACGCGTACCATCCGCCGCCCCGCGTGTTCCGCCCCGTCCGCCGATCCCGCATGGCGCGTGGGGAAAGCTCCCACGCGCGGGATGGGGATCCTCCCGTGATGTGTAGGGCGTGGCCCCATTAGCTTGCCCATCACGCCCCGCGCAGGCCGGGGCGCCACATTGAACGCGGAGCGGGACCGATGCTGGACGCGGGCGCGCCGGCCATCGTGGTGGGCGGGGGGATCGGCGGGCTGTCGGCGGCCATCGCGCTGCGCCGCGCCGGCATCCAGGCCGAGGTGCACGAGCGAGCGCCGGAGCTGCGCGAGGTGGGCGCGGGCATCAGCCTGTGGCCCAATGCCACGCGGCAGCTGCGCGCGTGGGGGCTGCTGGACGAGGTGCTGCGCCGCGGCTTTCGGCTCGCCGCCGGCGACCTGCGCGACCCGCGCGGCCGCGTGCTCACGCGGATGAGCCTGCCGCCGGCCGACGCGCCCAGCGTGCTCATTCACCGCGCGGACCTGCACGCCGTCCTGGCCGACGCGCTGCCGCCCTGGGCCGTGCGCACCGGCGCCGAGTTCCGCGCTCTGCGCGAGACGGCGGAAGGCGTGGAAGCGGATTTCGGCGACGGGGGCACGGAGACGGGGCGGTTCCTCGTAGGCGCGGACGGGCTGTGGTCCGCCGTGCGCCGCCAGCTGCTGGACGACGGCGAGCCCGTGTACCGCGGCTACCCCGTGTGGCGCGGCGTGGCGCCCGCCGGGTCCGCGGAGTGGCCGGGGCTGACGGAGACGCTCGGACGCGGGCTGCGCTTCGGGATCGTGCCCATCGGCGGGGGGCGCGTGGCATGGTGGGCCACGGCCAACGAGCCGGAGCACGCGGATGACGGGACGGAGGGCCGCAAGGCCAGGCTGCTGCGCCTGTTCGGCGACTGGCACGATCCGATTCCGCAGCTCATCCAGGCCACGCCGGACGGCGAGATCCTCAAGAACGGCACGTACGATCGTCCGCCCGTGCGCCGCTGGGGCCGCGGCCGCGTGACGCTGCTGGGCGACGCCGCGCATCCCACCACGCCCAACTTTGGCCAGGGCGGGTGCATGGCCATCGAGGACGCGGCCGTGCTGGCCCGCTGCCTGGCCCGGACGGACGACGTGCCCGCCGCCCTGCGCGCGTTCGAGGCGCAACGCTACCGCCGCACGGCGTGGATCACGCGCGAGTCGCTGCGGTACGGGCGCGTGGCGCAGTGGCAGCGCGCGGGCGCCGTCCGCCTGCGCGAGACGCTCTTTCGCCTGACGCCACCGTCGCTCACGAGCGCCACTCTCGCCCGCATGTTCGCCTTCGAGGCATAGGTCCGGCGTCGGGAAAGCAACACCAACTGCATTTTCTCACGCAGAGGAAGCAGAGGCAGCAGAGTACCCCAGTCCACGCGCAGGCAGGGGACTCTGCACGTTTGCCCGTTACGTGAGAATGAGGCGTCCGGACCTCCTTGTTTCCCTTCGTGTGGCTCCGTTTCCTCGCCAGGAAACAATCCACGTTCCAGAAAGACTCCCGCATGATACAAAGAACCCCGGCTCCGCCACGGAACCGGGGTACTCTGCTGCCTCTGCTCCCTCTGCGTGAGAATGCCGTTCCGTGTCGGGAGAGAATCAGCGGACGGGCAGGAGGTCCAGCAGGTCCGCCAAGCGACCCCGGAACTCCGCGAGCGCCGCGGCTTCGGACGGCGTGGCGTCGCGCTCGCGCAGGGCGGCCACGGCTTCATTCACCTCGCCGGGATAACCGCCGTTGACGGCCAGGCGCAGGTTGTTGCCCGCGCTTCCGATCTCTCCCGCGGCGCGGCGATCGCGTGCCATCTCGCGCAGGTCCTGCTCCAGCCGCGCCATCACCTCCTCGCCGGCCGCGGCTACGTCCCGCAGGTACAGCAGGTCCTTGGAGCGCTTGCCGCCTCCCTCCCCGTGCGCCGACCGCCGGCAGAACGTGCAGGCCTTGTTGACGACGTACGCGCCCAGCCAGGGCACGTGCACGTCCAGCAGCGTCTCGCCCCCTTCCGTGGCCACGGGGATGCGGACGGGGCGGCGGTAGCGGCGCATCAGCTCCAGCCCCGGCAGGCTGATGGCGCGCAGGCCCGCCTGCGCCGCGACGGGTACCGCGTCGCCCTGCTGCCGCGCCGTGCCCGTGTGCGGCACGAGGAACTCGATCATCTCCCCCGCGTCCACGTCGCCCATCCACACCGCCGCGCCTCCGACGCTCCCGGACGGGCGGAAGCCGCAGCCCCGCAGGATATCAGGGATGGACGGGCGCGCGCCGGGCGGCAGCGGCCGGTCCACGAGCACGTCCACCTCCACGGTGAGCGACGTCCGCCCTTGCCAGCCCGCGAACCCGCCGTACCTGCGATACAGGTACGGCACCCATCCGCCGATCACCACCACGTCGTCCAGATAGGCGCGCAGCTCCCACAGCACGCGGCGCAGGGCGGGCTCGTAGTGCGATCCGTCCATCAGTTCCCCAGCCCGCGCGCCGCCAGGATGTGCTCCGCCTGCTCAATGCCGCGCAGGGGGTAGTGCCACAGGTCCAGCACCAGCTGCGTGTCGCTCACCACGGGCAACCCGTCGACGACGCGCACACCTTGCCAGACGGAGTGCCTGTAGTACGGCTTGATGAGCACCAGCCGGCCGTCATCGGCGGGCGGCCAGCCTTCGCGGTGCGCGATCTGATACAGCTCGGCCGCGCTCTCGGCGCCGACGTACGCGTGCACGCGCTCCCACGACGCGTGCGGCGCCACGCGCGACGCGCCCGCGTGAAGGGTGAGCGCCCAGCGCCGGTCGCCGAACACGCCCGGCAGGCGCTTGAGAAAACGGGCGACGTCGCCGATGGGCGCATGGAACGCGGCCATCTCGTTGCGCTGCCAGTCGTACGCACGGGCCCAGCGACGCAGAAGCGCGCGCGGATCAAGGATGCGCACGGGCGCGCGGCCGGCCGGCGCCTCGGCCAGACCCTCCAGCGCCAGCCGGCGCACCACCTTGGACGCCGTCCCGGGCGACACACCGGCCTCGGCGGCCAGCTCGCGGATTCCCCACGCGCGCTCCGGCTGGTCGAGCAGCGCACGTACGAGCAGCGAGTTGCGGTCGGAGAACGGGTTGCCGACGGCGGGCACGGCGGGCGGCCGCGGCACCTCGATCCCTTCCCGGTCCACGAGCAGCCAGGGCGTGACCAGGTGCACTGCGCCGTCCAGGTCCACGAAGCTTTCCTCGCGCTTGCGCATGCCCATGACGACCTGCTCATCGGCAGACCGAAGCACCCACAGGACGCGAGTTTTGACCCTTACGCGAGCCGGCGCCCCGCTCCATTCCCGGACGATGAACCGGGTAGACAGGTTCGCCGCGCGCTTCAGCACGACCGACGCCTCGCCGTCCCGCGCGGGCTCGGCTTGGACGCGGGCCTTGCCGCCCAGCGCCTGCTCCAGGATCCCCACGGCTTTCCGGACGGGAGCGGAGAGATCGTTTCCTGTTTTCGTCATCGTTTCCTCCTCAGGAAACAATATCATCAGCAGGAAACAATACATCAAGCCCCCTCACGCAGAATCCCCCGATTCCGCCACGGAACCGGGGTACTCTGCTGCCTCTGCTCCCTCTGCGTGAGAAAGCCGTTCAGTCCTTCACGACGGGCGCGATGCGGTCGCGGTCGGTGTCGATGGCGCGCTCCACCCACAGCACCTGCACCACCGTCCACGTCAGCATCACCAGGGGAATGGCCAGCAGGATCCCCAGGAACCCGAACAGGCTGCCGAACAGCACCAGCCCGAACAGCGTGACGAACGGGTGCACCTCCGCGTTGCGCGACATGGCCCACGGGGTGATGAGGTTCGCCTCGATCTGCTGGATGGCCAACGCCGCGATGGCCGCGAACATCGCCTTTTGCGGATCGTCCAGGAACGCGATCAGCACGGCCGTGAGCCCGCCCACCCACGGGCCGAACAGGGGGATGAACTCCACCAGCCCGTTGAAGATGCCCAGCACGATGGCGTTGGGCACGCCGATCACCAGGAACGCCGCCGTGCTCAGCAGCCCCACCCCCAGCATGGCCATGCCCGTGCCCTTGGCCCACCCGATCAGCCGCTCGCCCAGCAGCTGAAAGATGCGGTACCACGCCAGCCGCACGCCGTTGGGCAGCACGCGCAGCATGGGCGTGAGCAGACGGTCGTTGGGGTTGGCCAGGGCGAACAGGCCCCCAAAGAACAGGATGAGGGGGATGAACAGGATCTCCAGCAGGCTGGCCGCCTGCCCCATCACGTTGCTGGCGCCGGGCGACTTGCTCTGCAGCAGCTTTTGCGGATGCGGGATGTCCACCTTCATCCCCGTGCGCCGCTGGATCTCCTGCTCCCACTTGCCGATCTGCTGCTCCAGCGCCGGCCCCGTCTGCACCACGCCGCGCGCCTGCTGTATGATGAGCGGCGTTCCCCACGCCAGCAGCGCCACCACGCCGCCCACCACCACGATGCCCACGCCCGCCGCCAGCCAGGTGCGCTTTACGTGCAGCAGGCGGCGCAGGCCGTTGAGGATCACGGCCAGGATGGCGGCCGCGTAGCCCAGCAGGAACACCTGCGTGAGCGGGTCCCAGTAGCGGTAGACCAGCGCCAGCAGAAAGGCCAGGCCAATGGCGCGGTACACGTGCCCCGGCGTGATGCGGTCCGTCTCGCGCGTGCGCGAGACGACAGCGTCGGCGGGGACGGGCGCGGCGGCCTGCGGCGGCGGCTTGTTGTCGGACATGGGATCGGGGTCCCGGATGAGCTTCGGATCCTGCGCTTCCGGGGCCCGCGGGGGCAAGAGGCGCGCCGGATCATCCCGCGATTCCGCGGATTGCCTTCATCGACGTCGCCGGAACGAACGCGGCCCCGGACGATCGTCGTCCGGGGCCGCTGCCGTCCTCATTCCTTGCGCCGCCTGCGCTGCTGCGGCTGGCCGGCTTCCGCGTCGAACTCGGCGTTGAGCAGCTTGCCCAGCCACTCCTGGATCCGGACCGCCTCGTCGGGCAGCTCGTCCGGGTGGCGCGCGGCCAGCTCGAACACGAGATCCACGATCTCCCGCGCCTTCTCGCGGTCCGCCGGCAGCATCATCTTGAGCTGCGGCAGCGCCCGCGCATGCCCGTCCACCGGCTTTTCCTGCACGTAACCGCTGGGGTGCAGTTCCAGGAACTTGGATCCGTACAGTTCCTGCTGGCGCTTGTGCGGATCCTTGGTAATGCCTTCCGCGAACTTGCGCAGCGTCTCGGGGACGACGCCCCACTCCTTGGCCAGCGGCCGGTAGGTGCGCAGCTTGGCCTGCTCCACCACGAAGTCGCGAAGGACCTCGAGGGGGATGCGCGCCGGGTTGCGCGTATACGGCGGATCGCCGGACGGGGGCCGACCACTATGGCCACTTGGGTTAGGAGGACACACGCCATGATAAATCAGGCAAGGTAGACGGTCAAGTGGTCAAAAGGGCCACGCTCCACAGCGGCCAGCGCGCGAACAGGTTTTGCGGATTCCGCGCGCGGGAACCATCTGCCCAAATCGTTGTACCGAAGCAGGTTGCGCCGCGGCCGGCGAAAACGGATCGCACGGGGCCGCGGCTCTGTTTATTGGGGAAGGGGCAAGGCCCGGACGATGACGACGACGAACCACACCGACTACCTGGTGCGCGCCACGGCGCTGGACGAGCGCGTGCGCGCCTTTGCCCTCAACGCCACGGGCGTGGTGCAGGAGCTTCAGCGCCGGCACGACACGTATCCCGCGGTCACGGCCGCCCTGGGGCGCACGGCCATGGGCGCGCTGCTGCTCTCCGCCTCCACGCTCAAGGAGCCGGACCAGGTGCTCACGGTGGACGTGCGCGGCAACGGCCCCGTGCGCCGCGTGATGGTCACGGCCGACGGGCGCGGGCAGGTGCGCGGCTTGGTGGGCGACCCGCACGTGCACGCCGACAGCACCAACGGCAAGCTCAACGTGCGCGGCGTGGTGGGCACGGAAGGCTACCTGGCCGTCACCAAGGACCTGGGGATGCGCGAGACCTACCGCGGCATGGTGGAGCTCGTCTCCGGCGAGATCGGCGACGACCTGGCGTACTACATGGCCAAGAGCGAGCAGACGCCGTCGGCCGTGGGCATCGGCGTGTTCGTGAACCCGGACCTCACGGTGGAGGCCGCGGGCGGGTACCTGGTGCAGCTGCTGCCCGGCCTTTCGGACGACGAGATCGGGGCGATCGAGCAGCGCATTGCCGCCCTGCCGCACCCCACGCAACTGCTGCGCGAGGGCACCACGCCCGAGCAGATGCTGGAGCGCATCTTCCCGGAGGGTTACACCTTTGGCGACCGGCAGGACGTCACCTTCCACTGCCCGTGCTCGCGCGAGCGGTTCGAGGCGGCCATCGTGAGCCTGGGCCACGAGGAGGTCACGCGCATCGTGGAAGAAGAGGAGCAGCCGTACACGGAGGTGGTCTGCCACTTCTGCAACGAGACGTACCACTTCTCGCCGGACGAGATGCAGGCGATCCTGGCGGCCGCGCGGTGATGGGAAGTGCGTGAGTGCGGTAGTGCGTGAGTGCGGAAGTCGATTACGGCGAACGGGCCGGCCCCAGCAGCGGGGCCGGCCCGTTCGTCATCTACACGAAGGACGCTGATCCCGAGAAGGTGCTGCCAACCTGCCTTTCACAGAGGAACCCGGGAAGCGTCATCCTGACAGCGAATCCCGAATGGGTTTGAAGTGGTTTCCCGCCCATGCTGTCATTCTGAGCGAGGAAGGCGCCCGGCGCGGTCCATCCCATCGCATGGAGCCGTGGGCGCCTTCCGACCGAAGAATCTGGTCGGGCCGCGCACAGACCTCGCCCGTGCTGGACTCCTCGCGCGAACTCAGCGCGCGGG
>NZ_DASURI010000997.1:0-2147 GCF_036280135.1 Longimicrobium sp. | reverse complement strand
ACACCTGCCCCGCGCGCCCATGCACACCCCGCCCCGCTCTCCCGCCCGGTCGCTCCGCATCTGGCCCCAGGTCGCCCTCCTGCTGTGCATCACCCTCACGAGCTACGCCGCGGGCACCCAGGCCAACCTGTTCGAGGTGTTTTCCGCGTGGTCCCGCGCCCACGAGCGCCTGCAGCTCGACGAGCTGATGGTGGCGCTGGGCGCGGGGTGCCTGGGCATGTTCGGGATGAGCCTGCGCGGGCTGTGGGCCATGCGGGGGCAGAACCACGAGCTGGCGCGCGCCTCGGAGATGCTGGACCACCTGCGTGACCGGCTGCGCCACGTGATGACGGCCAGCCCCGTGGTGATCTTCGTGCTGCGGCTCAGGCGCGGGCAGTCGGAGCCCGTGTGGGTGAGCGACAACCTGCAGACGCTCTACGGCTACGCGGCCGGCGAGGCGCGCTCGCGGGCGTGGTGGCTGGAGCGGGTGCACCCCGACGACCGCGCCGGCGCCGAGGCCTTTTCGCGCGCCGTCGCCCACAGCCTCCCCGTGAGCCACGAGTTCCGCTTTCGCACGGCGTGGGGCGAGTACCGGTGGATCCTGGAGGAGCTGCGCCCGGGACAGACGTGCGAGGACGTGACGGAGATCGTGGGCTCGTGGACGGACATCACCTCGCGCAAGGCCGCCGAGGAGGAGGTGATGCGCTCGCGCCAGGACTACCAGCGCCTGTTTCAGCACGCCAACGACGCCATCCTGCTGCTGGACCCGGCCGACGAGACGGTGGTGGATGCCAACCCCCGCGCGGCCGCGCTCTACGGCCTGCCCCTGGACGCGCTCGTGGGGCGCTCCCTGCGCACCCTGGCCGTGGACCCCGCGGCGGGCGAGGCGCACCTGCGCCGCACCCTGGACGACGCCCCGCCGCACGAGTTCGAGGCCGTGCACCGGCGCGCCGACGGCGCGGAGCTGCACCTGGAGGTCAAGGCCTCGCGCACCGACTACCGCGGGCGGCAGGTGGTGCTCAGCATCAGCCGCGACGTCACGGAGCGCAAGCGGGCCGAGCAGGCCCGCGCCGAGATGGAGGAGCGCTACCGCATGCTGGCCGACGGCACCGACGACGTGGTGAGCCTGCACGACGCCGAGGGCCGGTTCCTGTACGCCAGCCCGTCCGTGGTGCGCGCCACGGGCCGCCACCCCGACGCGCTGGCGGGGCAGCCGGCCGTGTCGCTGGTGCACCCCGACGACCGCGAGCGCCTGCTGCGCGCCAACTACCAGGCCGCCGCGGAGGGCCGCGCCGAGGCCGAGTGGCGCCAGCTCACCGCCGACGGCGGCACGGACGGCCCCTGGTTCGCCAGCCGCATCGCCGTGCTGCGCGACGGGGAGGGACGGGTGCACCGCATTGTGTGCTCGTCGCGCGACATCACCCGGCGCAAGCAGGCGGAGCACGCCCTGCGCTTTCAGGCCGGGCTGCTGGACGTGGTGGGCCAGGCCGTGGTGGCCGTGGACATGAAGGGCTCCGTGCTGTTCTGGAACAGCTTTGCCGAGCAGCTCTACGGGTGGACGGCCGCCGAGGCCCTGGGCCGCAGCCCCTGGTCCGTGGCCGCGTCCACCTCGCCCCTGGCGGGCAACGTGCACACCTGGGCCGTGGTCATGAACGGCGGCAGCTGGACGGGGGAGATGGAGATGCGCCGGCGCGACGGCAGCACCTTTCCCGCGCACGTCATCCTCAGCCCCATCCGCGACGCGCAGGGCGCCGTCATCGGGGCCGTGGGCGTGTCGTCGGACCTCACGGGGCAAAAGCAGCTGGAGCAGCAGCTGCGGCAGGCGCAAAAGATGGAGGCCGTGGGACGGCTGGCCGGCGGCGTGGCGCACGACTTCAACAACATGCTCACGGCCATCCGCGGCAACGCGCAGCTGCTGATGGACGACCTGCCCGGCACCAGCGTGCTGCGGCAGGACGTGGAGGAGATCGACCACGCGGCGGCCCGCGCCGCGGACCTCACGCGGCAGCTCCTGGCCTTTAGCCGCAGCCAGGTGCTGCAGCCGCGCCTGCTGGACCTGAACGCCGTGGTGCGGGGGGTGCAGCCCATGCTGCGCCGGCTCATCGGCGAGGACGTGCAGTTCACCACGACGCTGGCGCCCGGGCTGCGCACCGTGCGGGCGGACCCGG
>NZ_DASURI010000996.1:0-12046 GCF_036280135.1 Longimicrobium sp. | reverse complement strand
CCGTGGCCGCCGCGCAGACGGACGTCTCCGCCGGTCCCGCGCCGGCGCAGTCCCGCGCCGAGGCCGACACCACCGCGTCGCCCATGGCCGACGCCGCCGAGGCCATGGAGGCCGAGGCCGCCCAGGCGGCGGCCGACCGCGGCGCCGACCTGGTCACCCGCGGCGGGCAGTCGCCCAGGGACGTGACGGTCATCGTCGAGTCCCCGGGCGTGCCCGAGGCCGCGGCCACGCCGCCGGCCGCCGAGGCGCCCGCGCCGGCCCCCACGCCCGTCGTGGAGCGTCCCGCGCCGCCGGCCCCCGCCGCGCCGGAGCGTCCGGCCCGCGAGGAGCTGCGTCCCGCGGCGTCGGCCCGTCCCAACCCCACGGGCCCCACGCTCGTGCGGCCGGCCGGTCCGCAGTCCGCCCGTCCGGGCGGGCCCGATTCGGCGCGTCCGGGCGGCCCGCAGTCGGCGCGCCCCGGTGGCCAGGGTCCGCAGTCCGCCCGTCCGGGTGGGCCGCAGTCCGCGCGCCCCGGCGGCCCGCCGCAGCGTCCCGGCCAGCCCGCGCAGGGCGGGCCCCCGCGTCCGGCCCAGCAGGGCGGCCCCGGCGGCGACCGCCGTCCGTCCCCGCCGCCGTCGGTGCGGCCCGGCGGGCCCAGCGGCCCGCGCCCGGCCCGTCCCGAGGGGCAGGGTGCCCCGTCCGGCGACGGACGCGGCGCGCCCCCGCGCCCGGAGTTCGTCCCGCGCTCGGCGCGCAGCATGGCCCCGCCCATGCCGCCCGCGCGCACCCAGTCGTTCGGCGGGCGCCCCGGTGACGGCGGCGGCCCCGTGAACCAGGGCGGCGGCGGCGCGGCCGGTGGCAACGCCAACGCCAAGAAGAAGGACCGCAAGAAGAAGAAGGGGCGTGGCACCGTCGACCAGACGGCGGTGGACGACAACTTCCGCAAGACCATGGCGGCCATGGAGTCGGGCGGCGGGCGCAAGAAGCGCCGCGGCCAGCGCGACCAGGGGCCGTCGCAGTCCGAGCGCCGCGAGGAGGAGATCCAGCGCCGCCGCGCCGAAGAGGCGACAACGGTGCGGGTGAACGAGTTCCTCACGGTGGCGGAGCTGGCCGAGCTCATCGACGTGCCGGCCACCCAGCTCATCGGGTCCGCGTTCAAGAACCTGGGGCTGATGGTGACCATCAACCAGCGGCTGGACTTCGACCAGATCGAGCTGCTGCTGGACGAGTTCGGCTTCAAGGCCGTCCGCGAGGAGGAGTACGCGGCCGAGATGGAGGAGTCGGTCGAGGAGGACGCGCCCGAGGACCTGCAGGCGCGCCCGCCCGTCGTCACCGTCATGGGCCACGTGGACCACGGCAAGACGTCGCTGCTGGACTACATCCGCAAGACCAACGTCATCGCGGGCGAGGCCGGCGGCATCACGCAGCACATCGGCGCGTACCACGTGCAGCTGCCCGACGGGCGCGCCATCAGCTTCCTGGACACGCCCGGCCACGCGGCCTTCACGGCCATGCGCGCCCGCGGCGCCGAGGTCACCGACGTCGTCATCCTCGTGGTGGCGGCCGACGACTCGGTCATGCCCCAGACGGTGGAGGCCATCAGCCACGCCCGCAACGCCGGCGTGCCGCTGATCGTGGCGGTCAACAAGGTGGACCTGCCCGACGCCAACCCCATGAAGGTCAAGCAGGACCTCCTGCAGCACGGGGTGGTGCTGGAGGACTTCGGCGGCGACGTGATGAGCGCCGAGGTCTCCGCCAAGAAGGGCCAGGGGATGGACGAGCTGCTGGAGAAGGTGCTCCTGCTGTCGGACATCCAGGAGCTGCGCGCCAACCCCGACCGCGAGGCCGTGGGCACGGTGATCGAGGCGCAGCTGGACGTGGGCAAGGGTCCCGTGGCCACGGTGCTGGTGACGAACGGCACGCTGCGCGTGGGCGACCACGTGGTGTGCGGCATGTTCGCCGGCCGCATCCGCGCCATGCTGGACGAGCGCAACCGTCCCGTGCAGCAGGCCGGTCCCGCCATCCCCGTGCAGATCCTGGGTCTTCCCGGGGTTCCCGGGGCGGGCGACCAGCTCATCGCCATGGAGGCGGACCGCGCGGCCGAGATCGCGCAGACGCGCCAGCGGCTGGAGCGCGAAAAGCGCATGCGCATCAAGAGCCGCGGCGTAAAGCTCATGGACCTGTCGCGCATGCTGGCCAAGGGCGAGCAGGCGCAGCTCAACCTGGTCATCAAGGGCGACGTGGACGGCTCCGTGCAGGCGCTGTCGGACTCGCTGGAGCAGCTGTCCACGGCCGAGGTGCGGGTGCAGGTGGTGCACCGCGGCGTGGGCGCCATCAACGAGTCGGACGTGCTGCTGGCGTCTACCTCGGGCGCCATCGTGGTGGGCTTCCACGTGCGTCCCACGGGCGAGGCCCGCAACGTGGCCGAGCGCGAGGACGTGGACATCCGCCTGTACAACATCATCTACGAGGCGGTGGCCGAGGTTCGCGCGGCCATGGAAGGCCTGCTCTCGCCCGAGGAGCGCGAGATCATGCTGGGCACGGCCGAGGTGCGGCAGCTGTTCAAGGTGCCGCGCGTGGGCACGGTGGCCGGCTGCATGGTCACCAGCGGCGTGCTGGACCGTCGCGGCAAGATCCGCGTGGTGCGCGACGCCGTGCAGGTGTACGAGGGCGAGCTGGGGAGCCTCAAGCGCTTCAAGGACGACGCCCGCGAGGTCCGCGAGGGCTTCGAGTGCGGCCTGAACATCAACAACTTCAACGACATCAAGGTTGGCGACATCCTTGAGTGCTACCGCGTTGAAGAGGTGGCCCGCACCCTGGCCGGCATCGCGGCCGAGCAGGAGCGGGAGCGCGCCAACGCCCCGGCCTGACGGCCCACGGGTGACGGTGGGCCTGGTGGTCTGGGAGCTCCACATCCCCGGGTGCGCTTCGCTCAAGGAGAAGCGCTCCGTGGTCAAGGGGCTCAAGGACCGCCTGCACGCCCGGTTCAACGTCTCCGCGGCGGAGACGGCGCACCAGGACCTGCTGCAGCGGGCGGAGATCGCGGTGTGCGTGGTGAGCGAGGACCGGCGCCACGCGCAATCCGTGCTCTCGTCGGCCGACCGGATGGTGGCCGAGGAGGGACGGGCGCGGATCATCGATTCGTACACGACGTTCTACTGAGCCGGGTGGGTTCTGCCCGGCTCGGAATCGCGGGGGACAGGGGACAGGTTACAGGTTACAGCCAGCAACGGCCCTGCTTGTTGCCGGTTGAAGCCACACCTCGTCTCCCGTCCCCCGCGGTTTTGCTTTTTCGGCGGATGACAGGATCTCCGGCGGACGGCCCGTTCCGTCACGGAGCCGCGGTTGCAGGCTGTTCCCTGTAACCTGTCCCCTGTAACCCGCGGTTGTTCTTTCGGCGGAGAGACACGCGTTCCCGCGACGGGCCATCCGCCCGCCGCGCGGAACCGCAGTTGCAGTCGGAACCCTGTTCCCTGTAACCTGTCCCCCGCGGTTCAGTCTTTTCGCAGCGCAGACGGCGAGGCCACACGACATGCCCAAGTTTCGACGCACCGACCGCATCAACGAGCAGCTCAAGCAGGAGATCTCCCTGATCGTCCGCGACGAGGTGCGCGACCCGCGGGTGGGGCTGGCCACCATCACCGCCGTGCAGACCTCGCCCGAGCTGGACCACGCCAAGGTGTACATCACCTCGCTGGGCGACGAGCAGGAGCGCGCGGAGATCCTCACGGGGCTGCGCAGCGCGGCGCCGTTCATCCGCAAGCAGCTCAGCGGCCGCCTGCACATGCGCCGCATCCCCGAGCTGCACTTCGAGGCGGATCGCGTGCTCTCCGAGGCCCTGCGCATCGAGCAGCTCCTTCGCGAGGCGCTGCCCGAGGGCCACGAGGCCGCCGACGCGGACCTGGAGGACGGCGGCGACGGCACCCAGGGCGAGGCGAAGGAGTGATCCGCTCGATCCCCGTGGATACGATTTCCTTCCGGCGCGTGGACCTCGTTCCGCGCGCCGCGCTTCGGCGTGCCGTCCGTTCCGGTGGATGTCGGACGGAGCGGACCGGAGGCGGACGATGACGGACGCCGCATCCGCCCCGGGCGGCATCCTGCCCGTGGACAAGCCCGTGGGACCCACGTCGCACGACGCGGTGGCGGCGGTGCGCCGCGGGCTGCGGACGCGCGCCGTGGGGCACACGGGCACGCTGGACCCGTTCGCGTCCGGCCTCCTCCTCGTCTGCGTGGGCCCGGCGACGCGGCTGGCGGAGTACTTCGCGCCGCTGCCCAAGACCTACGTGGGGACGATGCGGCTCGGTGAGTCGACCAACACGGACGACCACACGGGCGAGGTCATCGCATCCTCCGACGGGTGGCGCTCGCTTTCCGCGGATGCGATCGGGGCGGCGCTGGCGGAGCAGGTGGGCGAGATCCAGCAGGTGCCGCCGGCCTACTCGGCCAAGAAGGTGGACGGACAGCGGATGTACGACGTGGCGCGGCGGGGCGGGGAGGTGGACCTGCCGCCCGTCCCCGTGACGATCTACGCGATTCGTGTCCTTTCGATCGACCTGCCGGACGTCGTCTTCGAAGTCGAGTGCGGCAACGGGACGTACATCCGCGCCATCGCCCGCGACGTGGGGGCGATGCTGGGGGTGGGCGGGCACCTGCGCGAGCTGCGGCGGACGCGAATCGGCCCGCACGACGTCGACCGCGCCGTGCCCATGGACCGGCTGGCGGAGGCGGAGCGCGTGGCGGAGGCGATGATCGCGCCGGCGGACGCGCTCGCGCACCTGCCGCGCGTCGTGGCGGACGCGCGCGGCGAGGTGGACATCCGGCACGGGCGCGCGCTGCCCGCGCCGCAGGAGCTGCACGTCACCGGCCCCGTGGCCATCGTCTCCGGCGGCGGCGACCTGCTGGCCGTGGGCGAGTCGGCGGACGGGATGGTGCGGCCACGCAAGGTCTTCGCGGGGGCGGCATGATGGTGCGATCGGACGACGTGGCGCCGTACGCCATCGACCCGTCTCTGCCCACGGCGCTTCCCCGCGACGGGCGGCCCGCCATCGTGACGGTGGGCACCTTCGACGGCGTGCACCGCGGCCACTGGGAGGTGCTGCAGGAGATCTGCCGCCGCGCCACGGAGACGGGTGGCCGCAGCATCCTCGTCACCTTCCATCCGCATCCCCTGCGTGTCGTTCGCCCCGAGCACGCACCGCCCCTGCTTACGACGCTGTCGGAAAAGCGCGAGGTGCTGGCGGAGTCGGGGCTGGAGTACGTCGTCTTTCTCCCCTTCACGCGGACGCTGCAGCGCTACCCCGCGCGGCGCTTCGTGGAGGAGATCCTGGTGGGCCGCATCGGGATGAAGGAGCTCGTGATCGGCTACGACCACGGGTTCGGACGCGACCGCGAGGGCGGCGTGGAGACGCTGCGGCAGATCGGCCGGGAGCTTGGATTCGCCGTGGACGTGGTGGATGCGTTCCACGCGGAGAGCGAGCCCGTGTCGTCCAGCCGCATCCGCCGGCTGCTGGAGGCGGGCGACGCCGCGGCCGCCGCGCGGCTGCTGGGGCGCCCGTACGCGCTGGAGGGCATCGTCGTGCGCGGCGAGCAGAAGGGGCGCGAGCTGGGCTTTCCCACGGCCAACGTGGAGGTGGGGAACCCGGAAAAGGCGCTGCCGAAGGAAGGCGTCTACGCCGCGTACGGCTGGGTGGGCGGCCAGCGCGTCCCCGGGCTGCTGCACCTGGGTCCGCGGCCGACGTTCCCCGGCTTTGCACCGACCATCGAGCTGCACCTGCTGGACTGGAGCGGCGACCTGTATGGCCATCACCTGCGCGTGGAGGTGGTGGACCGCATCCGTGACATCCGCCCGTTCGCGTCCGTGAAGGCGCTGATCGAGGCCATCCGCGGCGACGAGCGCGACGGCCGGCGCATGCTGGGGCTGACGGGCGGATGAGCTGGTCGCTGGTGCTGACCGTCGGCGCGGCGCTGCTGGCGGGGTTCCTGGGATGGGGCGCGCTGCTGCTGCGGCGCTCCCTCGGCAGCTCCATGCAGCGCCTGGCGCTCGTGGAGCTCGCGTCCATCCTGGCGCTGGCGGAGGAGTGCCGGCGCACGGTGCGCGACCGGCTCAAGATCGAACTGGACCCGCGCGATCCGGATGCGGCGGCTCGGGCGCTGGACGAGCTGGTGCTGTCCGGGCGCCTGCGCTCGATCTTCAAGGCAGACGGCTACGACATGCGATACGCGGAGCCTGTCGGCGCCTTCCTGAGCGAGCTGATCCGCCGCCACGCCCGTGCGGAGTGGGCCGACGACGAGCTCGGCCCCATGCTGGTGATCCATCGCCCGGGCGAGGTGGTGGAGACGCATCCCTTCCTCAAGGCCGTGCGCCATCACACCCACGGCACCCCCGGCCAGCTGCACGCGTACGTGATGGAGTTGGTAACACCGTCCACCGAACGCTGAACGGCTAGCCATCTCTATATTCCATGGAGAATCTCAGAATGCTCCGTCAGTATTTCCTACAGAAACTGGATTCGCGACTCAACTCGACGTCATTTTTCGAGGCTGAAGACTTCACAGTTAAGAACGAGGTAGGATCCAGTACTAACGTTTTGAGCAAACTGACGATCCAATACCGCTTTGATAAGCGCTTCTCGTTCGTCGCGAACGTGTTCTCGACAAAGCGGGGTTCTGACGATTATGGAAGCGTTATGCCGGCCAATAGTATCCAGTGCTCGTTTAGCCCAGGTCCGATGACCAATCAGGACGCTGCGTCGGTTACAGGAGAGGACGGGCTACTATCGCTGGTCGGGGAGTGGATGACGCTCTGTCAGCAGGAATTGGCTGCAACACCAATTGCACGACAGGTTGCTGCCCAGCGTGAGCAGATCGAACAACTGATTGAGGAAGCTGCGGAAGTCCCCAATACGTATTTCACGAAGGAAGAAGCCGCTGAAGTCTTTCTCAAGCTCAATGAGTTGGAAGAGCAGTTGAAGTCAGTGATCACCGCTCGGGATCTGGACCGCGCGGCGATGCAGAAGGAAACCGACGCGCTTCATAGAGAGTTCGAAGCGCTGCGGACGCAAGTCAATGCACTTACAAAGCGAAACTGGCTTGGCGCAGCCTTGGTGCGCATGACAAAGTGGGCTGCGGAGCCGGAGAACGCGAAGATTCTTAAAGGCGGAGCGGACATCGTTAAAGGATGGCTCCCACCGCCTAGTCCCTAAACAGGGTGGGTTGCCAAGTACGCAAACTTTCGCTAGCTTGTATGGCTTGTTGTTGATCCGCTCGGAACCAGTGTTCGATTGGATCGGCTGACTTCCCGACCAGCACAGACTCTTCAGGAGGCTCCGATCATGGCGCTCACGGCTGAAAACCGCGACGACATCATCAAGAAGTACCAGATCCACGAGAACGATCGTGGGTCCACCAAGGTCCAGATCGCGCTGCTCACGTCGCGCATCAACGACCTCACGGGGCACTTTCGCGCCCACAAGAAGGACCACCACTCGCGCCGCGGCCTGCTGAAGATGGTGGGTCAGCGCCGGCGCCTGCTGGACTACCTGCGCCGCAACGATCTGGAGGGCTACCGCGCCCTCATCGCCGACCTGGGGCTGCGCCACTGAGACCGGCACGGGCGGCGGGCACGGGGCGAGGGAGCGAGCGGATGGAGACCTGTCCGGCCGCGGCCCTTTCGTCCCCGCGCGCACCGCGGAGCACGACGAGATAGAGATGGAACGCGCCGGCCGCACGGGCATGGACCGTGCGGCCGGCGCGCGTTTTTGCACAGCGGCGACGAAGTGAACATCAAAGCGACCGGGCCTCGCCTGCGGGGGAGCGTAGTCCGGAGTGCGGCTTCCCCCGAGCAACGCTAAAGGACAAGCAAATGGCAAAGCTGGAGAGACAGTTCGCGGGGCGCCCGCTCATCCTGGAGTCGGGCAAGATGGCCCGCCAGGCCGACGGCTCGGTCACCGTGCAGTTCGGCGAGACGATGGTGCTGTGCACCGCGACCGCGCAGGACAACCCGACCCACCTTCCGTTCTTCCCGCTCACCGTAGAGTACCGCGAGCGTACCTACGCGGCGGGCAAGATCCCCGGCGGCTTCATCAAGCGCGAGGGACGCCCCTCGGACAAGGAGATCCTGTCCGCGCGCCTGATCGACCGCCCGCTGCGCCCGCTGTTCCCCGACGGCTTCGCCAACGAGACGCAGATCTTTGTCTACGTGATCTCGGCGGACCAGGAGAACGACGCGGACGTGATCGCGCTGACGGGCGCGTCGCTGGCCCTCAACATGAGCCGCATCCCGTTCGCCGGCCCCGTGGCCGCCGTGCGCATCGGCCGCATCCAGGGCCAGTGGGTGCTCAACCCCACCTTCCAGCAGCTGGAGTACTCGGACCTCGACGTCATCGTCGCGGGCTCCGAGGACGCCATCATGATGGTGGAGGGCGGCGCCCTGGAGGTGCCCGAGGAAGACATCGCCGAGGGCCTGGCGGTGGCGCACGTGGGGATCAAGGAGCTCATCGCCCTCCAGCAGGAGCTGCTGGGGCAGATGGAGCTGCCCGAGACCATGGCGTGGACCCCCAAGGAGGTCGCCGCCGACATCCGCGGCCGCGTGGAGTCGCTGGCGGGCACCCGCGTTCGCGAGGCGCTCACGGTGGCCGGCAAGCACGAGCGCGCCGCCGCCCTCGACGCCGCCAAGACGGAGATCACCGCGGCGCTGGCCGAGGAGTTCCCCGAGAGCGGCCGCGACGTCTCGTCCGTGCTCAAGGACCTGGAAAAGCGCGAGATGCGCGAGATGATCCTCAGCACGGGCAAGCGCTCCGACGGGCGCGGCACCGACGAGGTCCGTCCCATCAGCATCGACGTGGGCGTGCTGCCGCGCGCGCACGGCTCGGCCCTGTTCACCCGCGGGCAGACGCAGGCGCTGGGCGTGACCACGCTGGGCACGCAGGGCGACGAGCAGGCGTTCGACACGGTGGACTACGCGGTGCAGCAGAAGAAGAGCTTCATGCTGCACTACAACTTCCCGCCGTTCAGCACGGGCGAGGTCAAGCCCGTGCGCGGCACCAGCCGCCGCGAGATTGGCCACGGCGCGCTGGCCGAGCGGGCGCTGGAAGCCATGCTGCCGCCGTTCGACGAGTTCCCGTACACCATCCGCGTCGTGAGCGACGTGCTGGAGAGCAACGGCTCGTCGTCCATGGCGACGGTGTGCGCGGGCTCGCTGTCGCTGATGGACGCGGGCGTGCCCATGCGGGCGGCCGTGGCGGGCGTGGCGATGGGCCTCATCAAGGAAGGTGACCGCGTCGCCGTGCTCACGGACATCCTGGGCAGCGAGGACGCGCTGGGCGACATGGACTTCAAGGTCGCCGGCACCCGCGAGGGCGTCACCAGCATCCAGATGGACATCAAGATCGAGGGCCTGACCGTCGAGCTGATGACCGAGGCGCTGCAGAAGGCCAACCGCGCCCGGATGCACATCCTGGGCAAGATGGAAGAGGCGCTGCCGAACCCGCGCACGGAGCTGTCGCAGTACGCGCCGCGCATCATCACCATCAAGGTCGACCCGGCCAAGATCGGCGAGATCATCGGGCCCAAGGGCAAGACGATCCGCGGCATCCAGGAGGCCACCGGCGCCACGATCAACATCGACGACGACGGCACGGTCACCATCGCGTCGGTGAGCGGCGAGGGCGGCGAGCGTGCCCGCCGGATCATCGCGGGGATGACGGAAGAGCCCGAGGTGGGCCGCATCTACGAGGGCCAGGTCAAGAGCACCACGACGTTCGGCGCGTTCGTGGAGATCCTGCCGGGCACCGAGGGGCTGCTGCACATCAGCGAGCTGCAGGCCGGCCGCGTGGAGAAGACCGAGGACGTGGTCAAGAAGGGCGACATCGTCCAGGTCAAGCTGCTCTCCATCGACGAGAAGGGCCGCCTGCGCCTGAGCCGCAAGGCCGCCATCGCCGAGATGGAGGGTGGTCAGGCCGGTGGCGACGCGCCCGCGCAGGGCGACGCCAACAGCTGACCGGACTCGGCTGATCTCGTCGTAACAAAGCCCCCGCCCGGGTCACCGGGCGGGGGCTTCGTGCGTCGCCTGGGATCCCCCTCCTCCTGGCCAGTGGAACTGCATTCTCACACGGGGCCTTCGGCCAACGGAGTCAACGGTGGGTCCTTCGATCGGTTACCGTTAACCCCGTTGGCCGAAGGCCCCGTGTGCAATCAGCCCGTGAAGCCATTCCCCGCGTCCCTGCCGGCGGCGTCGCGTGATGCGAAACCGAACGGCGCGCGCGGCCGTACGCCGGACGCATGAAGACGCGCGCCTCCCTCCGTTCCGCCACGTTCGTGATCGCCGCAGCCGCGGCGGGCGTCGGCTCACCGCTGGCAGCGCAGGAGGACACGCAAGTGCGGGCGTTCGAAGCGGAGGTGGACTCGCTGCGCGTCGCGCACGGCATCCCGGGCCTGTCGATCGCCATCGTGCGCGACGGACGGGTGGTGCTGGCGCGCGGGTTCGGGTTCGCGGACGTGGAGGCGCGCGTGCGCGCCACGGAGCACACGCCGTATCCCATCGCCTCCGTCACCAAGCCCGTCTCCGCCGTCGTGGCCATGCGGCTCGTGGAGCGCGGCGTGCTGGACCTGGACCGGCCGATGTCCACGTACGCCAACTGGGCGGAGTTCTGTACGGAGGCGCGCGACGAGGGGCCGCCCATCTTCTTCCGCGACTACGACTGCTCGCCGAACGTCACGCTGCGCCACGTGCTCTCCATGCGGATGAACGGCACGGCGGGCGAGCGCTTCTACTACAACCCGATCTCCTATTCGTGGGCGTCGCGGCCCATGATGCAGGTGACGGGGCGCGCGTTCAGCGACCTCACGGCCGAGGAGGTGTTCGCGCCGGCGGGGATGACGGAGTCCGCGCGCACGCACCGCAACCTGCCCCTGCGGGCGGACCTGGCGGCGGCCATCGCGCCCCCGTACCACGTGGACTCCGCGGGCGCGTTCGTCCGCTCGCCGCCCCTGGAAGCACAGGGGGACGGCGCGGCGGGCGGCGTGATCTCCACCGTAGCGGATCTGGCGAAGTTCGACATCGCGCTGGACGAGGGGCGGCTGATCTCGGATGCATCAAAGACAGAGATGTGGCGGCCGGGACGGTCGTCGGCGGGGGCCGTGCTGCCGTACGGGATCGGCTGGTACGTGGAGGAGGTGGATGGACGACGCGCCGTGTGGCACACGGGCTGGTGGGAGCAGGCGTACTCCGCGCTGTACCTCAAGCTGCCGGACGAGCGGCTTACGCTCATCCTGCTGGCGAACAGCGAAGGCCTGTGGTGGAACAAGCCGCTGGACGCGGCGCGGGTGGACGGCTCGCCGTTCGCGGCCTCGTTCCTGCGCCACTTTCCGCGTCGCTAGGGGGGAGCGATACCGGCCGGAGGGGCTCCGGCCGGTACCGGCAGCGGTCACGCGAGGACGCCGGCCAGGCGCAGCAGGTCTGCCAGTTCGAACTGGCCCTGCGTGGTGCCCAGCGTGGGCGTCCATCCCGCGATCGCGAGGATGGAGTCGTCGCTCCGGCGCACACACTCCGCCAGCACCTCGGCCACGATGGTGCTGCCCACCGGCCCCAGGTGCTCCCCGCCGGAGTGGTGGGAGGCCTCGGCCAGCAGGTAGAACCAGAGCGGCGTGCGCTCCAGGAACCCCGCGGGCGCCAGGATGGCGGCCTGCTGGGGCGGGACCGCCGCCGTGATCTCGTCGGGCGTGAGTGGCGCGATGCCCAGAACGTGCGAGACAGCCTGGCCCGTGGGCATGCGCAGCAGGTAGCCCCGCAGCAGGTTGCGGACGGCGAGCCGGCCGGCATCCCCCGGAAGCGGTTTGCCGTCGAGCTTCGGCAGCGTGAAGAGCGGCTCCACCAGCCGGGTGTCGATGCGCCGCGCGCGGTCCAACGCCGTGGCGGCGCCCACGAGGTGCTCCCACTCCACGATCCAGTTGTCCGGCAGCGTGTCGAAGTCGCCCAGCTCTCCGCTGAGGGCGGTGAAGGTGAAGAGCAAGCCAAGCGTAGCCGGGACGGTTCCGGGCTTGCCGCCCAGGTTGAAGTTCAGGTTGAAGT
>NZ_DASURI010000995.1:0-34705 GCF_036280135.1 Longimicrobium sp. | reverse complement strand
TTCTCCGCGGATTCCGCCTCGATCCGCGCGCGATCGCCATCCACCGCCACCATCTCGGTCCCGTCCGTCACGGGCAGGAGGGCGCGGAGCCCGTCCCGCGTCACCAGCGCGGCGATCCCGGAGTCCGCCAGCATGAACGCGAGCCGATCCGTGGGATACGTCGGGTCGAGCGGGACGTACGCGCCGCCGGCCTTGAGGATCGCGAGGACAGCGACGACCATCTCCAGCCCGCGCTCCAGGCACAGCCCGACGCGCGTTTCGGGACCGACGCCGCGCGCGCGCAGGTGGTGCGCGAGCTGGTTGGACCGCGCGTTCAGCGCCGCGTACGTGAGCACATCGTCCCCCAGCACGACCGCGACGGCGTCCGGCGTACGCGCGGCCTGCTCCTCGAAGAGGGCATGGACCGGCACGCGCGGATACTCGGCCGACGTCTGGTTCCACGCCTCCACCACGCGGTGGCGCTCCCCGTCGTCCATCAGCTCCAAACGCGACAGGGGCAGATCCGGATCCGCCGCGGCCTGGGCGAGCACGCGGGACAGGTGCTCCACCATCCGCCGCGCCGTTTGGGCCTCGAACAGCTCGGCCGCGTAGTGCAGCCGGCCCGTGATGCCGTGCGCGTCCGCCTGCAGGAACAGGCGCAGGTCGAACGGCGTGGCGCCCGTGTCCATCTCCACGCGCCCGTCGTCGTCCGGGGCCGCGTCGCCGCCGCTTCCGTCCATCTGGAAGACCACCTGGAACAGCGGCGCCTGGCCGCCGGAGCGGTCCGGCTGCAGATCGGCCACCAGCCGCTCGAACGGCAGGTCCTGGTGCGCCAGGTCGCCCAGGGCGTCCGCGCGCACGCGACCCACGAGCGCACGGAAGGTGGGGTCGCCGGACAGGTCCGTCCGCACGACGAGCGTGTTGACGAACAGGCCGATGAGCCCTTCCGTTTCGCGCCGCGTGCGCCCCGCCACCGGCGTGCCCACGACCACGTCGTCCGTGCCGGCGTAGCGGCCCAGCAGGGCCTGGAACGCCGCCAGCACCGTCATGAACGGCGTGGCGCCCGCCTGCTGCGCGACCGCGCGAACACCCTCGAGCACCTCCGGGGCGATCCGAACGGGCACGCTGGCGCCCCGGTGCGACGGGCTCGCCGGCCGCGGATGGTCCGCGGGCAGCTGCAGCACCTCCGGCGCGCCGGCCAGCCGCGCCCGCCAGTACGCCAGCTGGAGCTCCTCCCGCACCCGCTGCGCGGGCTCGCGCTGCCACAGGGCGTAGTCCGCGTACTGCACGGGCAGCGGCGCGAGCGGCGACGGCTCACCGCGTTCCATGGCCCCGTACAGCGCCGCGGCCTCGCGGAAGAACACGCCGTTGCTCCACCCGTCGCCCACGATGTGGTGCAGGCAGGCCAGCAGCACGTGGTCGTCGTCCGTCAGCCGCAGCAGCCGCGCGCGGAACAGCGGCCCCGCGGCCAGGTCGAACGGCCGCGACGCCTCGTCCGACGCCCGCCGGCGCACCTCCGCCTCCCGCTCCTCTCGCGACAGCGCCGACAGGTCGTCCACGGGGAGCGTAAACCCGCCGAACGGGGCGATCACCTGGACGGGCAAGCCGTCCACCTCGTGGAACGTGGTCCGCAGCGACTCGTGCCGGCGCACCACCTCGCCGATGGCGCGCTCCAGCACGCCCGCGTCCGTGCCGCCCCGCAGCCGCATGCCGCCGGCGATGTTGTACGACGCGTCCCCCGGCTGCAGACGATCGATGAACCACAGCCGCTCCTGCTGGAACGAGAGCGGAAGGGCGCCCTCGCGCGGCCGCGGCGTGATGCCGTCCGTCGCGTCGTTCGCGCCAGCTTCGACCCCGAGCAGCTGCTCGATGACGAGGGCCAGCTGGGCGACCGTGGGCGCGTCGAAGAGGGCGCGCAGGGGAAGCTCCACGCGGAACGCCTCGCGCACGCGGGAAGCCAGCTGCAGCCCCAGCAGCGAGTGGCCGCCCAGGCGGAAGAAGTCGTCGTGGATGCCGATCTCCGCGATGCCCAGCAGCTCGCGCCACATACCCACCAGCAGCGCCTCCGCCTCCGTCGTGGGCGCGGCGAACGCGCTGTCCAGCACGGGCCGCGGATGCAGCTCCGCCTCCACCTTCGGCATCGGCGGCGCCGGCCGATCACGATGCGCCACGCGCGCGCCCAGGTCGCGCGTGGAGACGGCGATGCGCGGCTCGCGCGCCATCGAGGCCACGGCGCGGAAGGCACGGCCTCCCTCGTCCGGGCGGATGGCGGACGGATCGGGTTCCGCGCCCTCCGCCTGCCACCCGTCCCACGCCACGCTCGTCCAGCGCCGGCCTTCCGATGCCAGGCGCTGGGCCCACGCGTCCACGAGCGCGAGGGCCGCCGCGCGTCCCTGCCCCGCGTCCCCCAGCAGCGCGTCCAGCGCGCCGTTCAGCAGGACGAAGTCGAGCGAAAGGCCCGCCGTCGCCCGCTCCAGCGCCGCCAGCTCCCGCTCCACGCGCGCCACGGCCGGCGCGTGGATCGACGGGTGGTGGACGATGCCGTGCACCGCCCCGAACGCGTCACGCGCGGAATGGACAGCGGCACGGAGCGCATCCGCGTCGTCCACCGCGGCGCGGAACGTCAGCACCGCGTCCGACGGCTCCGGATGGGACGGATCGAGCACGAGCGCGACCCGCGCGCCGATGCCGGCCAGGTGTTCGGCGAGCACGCGGAGGCCCGTATCCACCTGTCCGACCAGGACGTACGCGCCGCCCTCGCGGAAGCCGGCGGCGTTCCCGGCCGGCCGCACGGGCTGCCACGCGCGCGTCCACCGCAGCGCGCCGCGGAAGGCCACGGACGCGTCGGCCACGTCCGCCGTCAGCTCCTCCAGCAGCTGCTCCACGAGGGAATCGACGTCCGCGCGGTGGCGGATGTCGATCGTCCGGCAGCCCATCGCGGCCGGCAGCGCGCGGCAGGCGCCGAGCACCGTGGCGCGCGCCGGGCGCAGCGGCTCGCCGCCGGCCACGTCCTCCACCCCCTCCGTGACGACGACCAGCCGCGGCGCATCCGCCCCCTCTCCGAACGCGGCCGCGAGGCCGGCGACCGTCGCGAAACCGTGCTGCTGGGCGCGATCGAACGCATCTGCCCCCTCCTCGTCCGCGTCCACGCCCCACAGGTGGACGACGTGCCGCGGCTGGATGCCGAGCGCCGCCAGGTCCTCCACGGAGCCCGGACGGACCGTGTACCGGCCGTCGTCGTCGCGCGCGAACGCGTCGCCCGGGTGCGCGACGGAAACCGTGTGTCCCAGCGCCTCCAGCCGCTTCGCCAGCCCCGCGCCGATCCCGCCCCCATCGGCCAGGATGAGCCACGACGCGGGCACAACCGGCGTGTCGGCCGGCGCGAGCGGGGCGCGGGTCCAGGCGGGGAGGTACAGCCACTCCGCCGGGTCCGCCTTGCGGGCGAGCGGATCACCGGCGCGGGCGGCGGTGAGCGCGCCCACGTCCATGTCGATCCAGTAGCGCCGCCGCTCGAACGGGTACGTCGGCAGGGGGACGCGGCGCAGGCGCTCGTGCGCGTGCACGGACTTCCAGTCCACCGCCACGCCCACCGCCCACAAGCGGCCAGCCGCCTCCAGCACGTGCGCCACGTCCGGGCCGCGCTCATAGTCGTGCCGCAGCGACGCGACGACGGTCGGCGGGGCGCCGTCCCACACGGGCAGCTGGCTCACGAGCGCCCGGAGCGCGTGCCCGGGGCCCACTTCCAGCATCACGCGATCGCCATCCGCGGCCAGCGCCTGGATGCCGTCGCCAAAGCGGACGGTGCCGCACAGGTGGCGCACCCAGTACGCGGGATCCGTCGCCTCCCCGTCGCGGATCCACCCGCCCGTGACGTTGCTGACGAACGGGATGCGGGGCGCCCGCAGCTCCATCCCCCGCAGCAGCGCCGCCAGCGCCTCGCCGGCGGGCTGCATCAACGGCGAGTGGAAGGCGTGGCGCGTGGGCACGCGGCTGCAGACCACGCCGCGGGCGGACAATTCCGCCTGGAGCGCATCCACCGCTCCCATGGGGCCGGAGACGACCGTCATCGACGGACCGTTCAGCGTCGCCACGTCCAGCCCGTCGCGCAGAAGGGGCCGCACGTCACCCTCCGGCAGGGCGATGCCCAGCATCCCGCCCTCCGGCAGCGCCTCCACGAGCCGCGCCCGTTCGGCCACGATGCGCAGGCCGTCTTCCAGCGACCACACCCCCGCGACCGTCGCCGCCACGTACTCGCCCAGCGAGTGGCCGATCAGGGCCTCCGGCCGCACGCCCCAGTGCATCCACAGCCGCGCGAGCGCGTACTCGGTGACGAACAGCGCCGTCTGCGACACCCGCGCGCCGCTCAGGGGCCCGTCCGCGTCCGCGGCCTTCGCGCGGGCCAGCATGGCGCGCAGGTCGATGCCGCCGGGCGCGGCCTCATCCGCCGCATCCGCGTCCGCCGCGTACATCACGTCACGGATGTCCAGCCCCAGGTGCGGCAGCAGGATCTCCGCGCACCGGTCCACCGTCTCGCGATAGACGGGCTCCGCCTCGTACAGGCCGCGTCCCATCCCCGCGTACTGGCTGCCGACGCCAGGGAAGAGGAAGGCCACGGACCGCGGGCCGGGCGCGGCGCCGTCCACCACCCGCTCCGATCGCGACAGCAGCGCCTCCGCCGCCTCGGCCCCGTCCCGGGCCACGAGAACGCGCCGGTGCTCAAAGGAGCGGCGGCCCACCTGCAGCGTGTACGCCGCGTCCGCCAGCGACTGCTCCGGGTGCGCCCGCAGGTGTGTCCCCAGGCGATCCGTCGCGGCCTCCAACGCCGCCGGCGTCCGCGCCGAAAGCGTCAGGAGCTGCCACGGCCGCGCCGGCTCCGACGGCGCCGCGGCGGGCGCCTGCTCCACGATGACGTGCGCGTTGGTCCCGCCGATGCCGAACGACGACACGCCCGCGCGGCGCGGCCCGTCCAGCGGCCACGGGCGCAGCTGCGCGTTCACGTAGAACGGCGACGAGACAAAGTCGATGCGCGGGTTGGGCTCGCTGTAGTTGAGCGACGGCGGGATCTCGCCGTGCGCCACGGCCAGCGTGGTCTTGATGAGGCCCGCCGTGCCCGCGGCCGTGTCCAGGTGGCCGATGTTGGTCTTGACGGAGCCGATGGCGCAGAACTGCGTCCGCTCCGTGGCGCCAAAGGCCTGCGTGAGGGCGGCGACCTCGATGGGATCGCCCAGCTCCGTCCCGCTGCCGTGCGCCTCCACGTAGGCGATGGTGTGGGGATCGACGTCCGCCACCGCGAGCGCGTCGGCGATGACGCCGGCCTGCCCCTCGATGCTGGGCGCCGTGAACCCCACCTTGGCCGCGCCGTCGTTGTTGATGGCCGTCCCGCGGATGACCGCGTGGATGGTGTCACCGTCCGCCAGCGCGTCGTCCAGCCGCTTGAGGACGACGAGGCCCACCCCGTTCCCCGACACGGTGCCGGCGGCCCTGGCGTCAAAGGCGCGCGTGTGTCCGTCCGGCGACGCGATTCCGCCCGGGGTGTAGCGGTAGCCGCTGCCGCCGCGCACGGACACGCCGCCCGCCACGGCCACGTCGCACTCGCCGGCGGCCAGGGCCTGGCAGGCCACGTGGACGGAGACGAGGCCCGTGGAGCACCCCGTCTGCACCGTCAGGGCGGGGCCGCGCAGGTTGAGCTTGTGCGCGGCGCGCATGGCCAGGAAGTCCTTGGCGTTGCCCAGGTGCGCCTGGTAGCTGCCCACGGCGGCCAGCACGTCCGCCCGCGTGAGCACGTTGTGCAGGTACGTGCTGGTGGACGAGCCCGCGTACACGCCCACGGCCTGCGTCATCCCCGCGGGATCGTACCCCGCGTGCTCCAGCGCCTCCCAGACGGTCTCCAGGAACACGCGGTGCTGCGGGTCCATCACCTCGGCTTCGCGTGGGTTGAACCCAAAGAAGGCCGCATCGAACCGATCACTTCCTTCCAGCAGCGCGCTGGCGCGGACGAATCCCGGATCGGCGATGTCGGACGGGTCGAACCCGGCCGCAAGCAGCTCCTCGTCCGAGAGGAACGCGATGGATTCCGTCCCCGCGCGCAGGTTGCGCCAGAAGGCCTCCACGTTCTCCGCGCCCGGAAAGCGCCCCGCCATGCCGACGATGGCCACGGGCCCGCCCTGCGCCTCGCCGGACGCCGGGCGCCGCGCGCGCCCCACGGTCCGCGCGGCCGGCGCTCCTTCCGCGCCGCCCCCGCCCAGGTGGCCGGCGAGCGCCGCGACGGTGGGAAAGCGGAACAGGTCCAGGATGGGGATCTCGCGGCCCAGCCGCTCGCGCAGGCTGGCCTGCAGGCGGACCAGCAGGAGCGAGTGCCCGCCCAGGTCGAAGAACCCGTCGTCGCGGCCCACGCGCTCCACGCCCAGCACCTCCGCCCACGCGGCGGCCAGGGTAGCCTCGATCTCCGAGCGCGGCGCCACGTAGCGCTCCTTCGGCGCCTCCTGCTCCGGCGCGGGGAACGCGCGACGGTCCAGCTTGCCGTTGGCCGTGAGCGGCAGCGCGCCCATGGGGACAAAGGCGGACGGGACCATGTGCTCCGGCAGCGTCTGCCGCAGCGCCGCGCGCAGCGCGTCCGCCGCGGCCTCGCCGACCACGTACGCCACCAGCCGCCGGTCGCCCGGCGCGTCCTCGCGGACGACGACGGCGCAGTCCCCGACGCCGGCCTGGCGGCGCAGGACGGCCTCCACCTCGCCCGTCTCGACGCGGAAGCCGCGCAGCTTTACCTGCCCGTCCATCCGCCCCAGGAACTCGACCGTCCCGTCCGCCAGCCGGCGCACGCGGTCGCCCGTGCGGTACACGCGCCCCGCTCCAAAGGGGTCCGGGATGAAGCGCTCCGCCGTGAGCGCCGGGCGGTGCAGGTACCCGCGCGCCACCCCCGCCCCGCCGATCAGCAGCTCGCCGGGGACGCCGACGGGCACGGGGCGCAGCGCCGCGTCCACGACGTAGGCGCGCGCGTTCGGCAGCGGTCCGCCCAGCACGAGCGTGGACGACGCCGTCTCCGGCCGCGCGTCCGTCACGCGATAGGTCAGCGCGCCAACGGTCGTCTCCGTGGGACCGTAGTGGTTGAAGACGGCGCATCCCTCCGGCGCGGACCGCACGAGCTCGTCCGCCCACGCCAGGCCGGACGCCTCACCGCCCAGCACGAGCCAGCGGCGCGGCATGAGCCGGCGCGGATCGTCCACGCCCCCCTGCAGTGCGGCCAGGTGCGACGGCGTGATCTTGAGGCAGTCGACGGGGTTGGCGTCGAAGTAGTCCGCCAGGGCCGCGCCGCTGAAGATGCGCGCCTCGCCGATCACGTGCAGGCATCCGCCCCATGCGAGCGCGGAAAAGACGACCGTGTGGCCCAGGTCCGCCGAGAGCGTGGAGACGGTCGCGTAGTTCGCGCCGGCCTCGAGCCCCAGCCGGTCCCGCAGGCCGAACAGGTAGGCGGCCAGCTGCCGGTGCTCCACGGCCACGCCCTTGGGCCGGCCCGTGGACCCGGAGGTGTAGAGCGTGTACGCCAGGTGCTCCGGCCGCACGCCCGCGTCCGGATCGTCCGCGCGCTCCGTCGCCAGCGACGCGTCTTCCACGTCCACGACGGCCAGGCCGTCCGCCGGGAGCGCGTCCACCAGCCCGCCGCGCGTGACGAGCGCCGCCGCGCGCGAATCGGCCAGCATGTAGCGCAGGCGCTCCGCCGGCAGCGTGGGATCCAGCGCCAGGTATGCGCCGCCGGACTTGAGGATGCCCAGCAGCGCCGCGATGGAATCGGTGCCGCGCTCCAGGCACAGGGCCACGACGGTGTCCGGCCCCACGCCCATCCCCCGCAGCCGGTGGGCGATGCGGTTGGCGCGCGCGTTCAGCTCGTTTGCAGTCAGCCGCGCGTCCTCACCGGCGACGGCAAGCGCGTGGGGGTTCCGCGCCGCGTGGGCCTCGAACAGCCGGTGGACGAGCGCGTCGGCCGGGGGATCGGCGTCCGTCGCGTTCCACCCCTCCAGCAGCTGCCGGCGCTCCGATTCCGCCAGCAGCGGGATGTCGGTGATGCACTGGTCCGCGTCCGCCGCGATCCCCTCCAGCAGCGCGCGGAAGTGCTCCAGCATCCGCGCCACGGTCTCCGCCTCGAACAGCTCCGCGCGATAGGCCAGCGCTCCGGACAGGCCAGCCCCGGTTTCCGTGAGCCGCAGCGTGAGGTCGAACTTCACCGATTCCGCCGCGCCGGCCAGCGGCTCCGCGTCCAGGTCGCCCAGGCGCAGCGTTTCCTGCGCGTTGTTCTGCAGGCTGAACAGCACCTGGAAGAGCGGCGTGTGGCTCAGGGAGCGCTCCGGCGCCAGCTCCTCCACGAGCTTTTCGAACGGGATGTCCTGGTGCTGGTACGCGCCCAGGGTGGCCGTTCGTACGCGGCCCAGCAGTTGGCGGAACGTGGGCGCGCCGGAAAGGTGCGTGCGCAGGACGAGCGTGTTGACGAAGAAGCCGATGAGCCCTTCCGTTTCCAGCCGCGTGCGCCCCGCGATGGGCGAGCCCACGCTCACGTCGTCCTGTCCGCTGTAGCGGGCGAGGAGCAGCTGCCACGCGGCCAGCAGCGTCATGAACAGCGTGGCGCCCTCGCGGCGGGACAGGGCCAGCAGCGCGTCCGTCGTCCCGGCGTCCAGCGTGAACGGCACGCGCAGGCCGTGGTCGCTGGCCGTGGGCGGGCGGGGGCGGTCCACGGGGAGCTCCAGCAGGGGCGGCGCGCCGGCCAGCTGCCCACGCCAGTACGCCAGCTGCGCGTCCAGCACGTCGCCGCGGAGCCACGCCCGCTGCCACGCGGCAAAGTCCGCGTACTGCACGGGCAGCTCCGGCAGGCGCGGCGCGCGGCCCTCCGTGTACGCGCCGTACAGCTCCGACACCTCGCGGACGAGCACGCCCGTGCTCCACCCGTCGCTGACGATGTGGTGCAGGGTGAACAGGAGCACGTGGTCCCCGTCCGCCATCCGCACGAGGGTGCTGCGCAGCAGGGGGCCCCGCGCCAGGTCGAACGGCGCCACGGCGTCCGCCTCCAGCAGGGCGCGCATCCGCTCTTCGCGCTCCGAACCGGCCACGTGCTCCAGGCTCACGCGCGTGAGCTCCACGGGCACGAACGGATCGATGACCTGGACGGGCGCGCCGTCCAGCGTCGCGAAACGGGTGCGCAGGGCCTCGTGCCGGTGGACGATCCCGGCGATGGAGCGCTCCAGCGCGGCCACGTCCAGCGTCCCGCGCAGCCGCAGGGCGAACGGCAGGTTGTACGCGGCCCGCCCGGGCTCCAGCTGGTCGATGAACCACAGCCGCTGCTGCGCGAACGAGAGCGGCAGCCGCCCGTCGCGCGGCACGGGGACGAGCGGGGGCGCCAGGGCGCCCCGGTGCTCGCGGGCCAGCGCGTCCACGCGCGCGGCCAGCCCGGCCACCGTGGGCGCCTCGAACAGGACGCGCAGGGGCACCTCTACCCCGAACGCCTCGCGCACCCGCGACACCAGCTGCGTCGCCAGCAGCGAATGCCCGCCCAGGGCAAAGAAGTCGTCCTCCACGCCGACCGTTTCGGCCCGGAGCACGTCCGCGTAGAAGCCGGCCAGCACGTCCTCCGTGGTCGTGGCGGGCGCCACGTACGCCTCCGCGTCGGCGCTCGTTTGCGGCACGGGAAGCGCGGCGCGGTCCAGCTTGCCGTTGGCCGTGAGCGGCAGCGCGCCCATGGAGACAAAGGCGGACGGCACCATGTACTCCGCCAGCCGCCCCTTCAACGCCTCCCGCAGCCCGGCAGCGGACGGCGAGGCGTGTCCGTCCCTCGCGACCACGTACGCCACGATGCGTCGGTCGCCGGGCGCGTCCTCGCGGACGACGACGGCCGCCTCGGCCACGGCGGGATGGTCGAGCAGCGCCGCCTCGATCTCGCCCAGCTCGATGCGGAAGCCGCGAATCTTCACCTGCTGGTCCTTGCGGCCCAGGTACTCCAGCTCGCCGCCGCTCCCAAGGCGACCCAGGTCGCCCGAGCGGTACAGCCGCGCACCCGCGTCCGTCCCGAACGGGTCGCGGATGAACCGCTCCGCCGTCAGCTCGGGGCGGTTGAGGTAGCCGCGCGCCACGCCGGCGCCGCCCACGCAGATCTCGCCCGCCACGCCGCGCGGCACCAGCTGTCCGTGCTCGTCCAGCAGCACCACGCGCAGGTCCGGGATGGGCACGCCCACGGGGCTGCGCGTGCTCTCCGCATCCGCCCTCGTCAGCGGACGAACCGTCACGTGGACGGTCGTCTCCGTGATGCCGTACATGTTCACCAGCCGCGGCGCCCGGTCCCCGTGGCGGTCGAACCACGGGCGCAGCGCCGCCGGCTCCAGCGCCTCGCCCCCGAAGACGACGTGGCGCAGCGCCAGCCGCTCCGAATCGGCCACGGTCGCGTCCGCGTGCACCAGCTGCTGGAACGCGGACGGCGTCTGGTTCAGCACCGTCACCCGCTCGCGGGCGAGCAGGTCGTGGAAGGCGAGGGCGTCGCGCGATACGTCGAAGGGGACGACGACGAGCCGGCCGCCGTGCAGCAGCGCGCCCCAGATCTCCCACACGGAGAAGTCGAACGCGTGCGAGTGGAACAGCGTCCACACGTCGCTCGCGTCGAACCCGAACCACGCTTCCGTCGCGCGAAAGAGGCGGACGACGTTGCGGTGCTCCACCAGCACGCCCTTGGGCGTCCCCGTGGAGCCGGACGTGTAGATGACGTAGGCCAGGGTCGATCCGTTCGCGCCGCTCGCGGGCGCGGACGTGCGCTCCGCCGCGACCTCCGGCCCGTCCGCGTCCAGGCGGATGACCTGGATGCCGTCCGGCGGCAGCCGGTCCGCCAGCGCGGACTGCGTGAGGACGAGGGCAACGCCGGAGTCGGCCAGCATGAACGCGATGCGATCCGCCGGATACGCCACGTCCATGGGCACGTACGCGCCGCCCGCCTTGAGGATGCCCAGGAGGCCCACGACGGTCTCCATGGACCGCTCCACGTAGAGCCCCACGCGCACTTCGGGACCCACGCCGCGCGCCTGGAGCGCGTGCGCCAGCTGGTTGGCGCGCCCGTCCAGCTCCGAATACGTCAGCGACGCATCACCGGACGTGAGCGCGACGGCGTCCGGCGTCCGCCGGGCCTGCGCGGCGAACAGGTCGTGCAGCGCCTCGTCCGCCGGGAAGACGGCCGGTTCCGGGCCCAGCAGCGCGGCGCGCTCCCCGTCGTCCACGAGGGGAACGAGCGCCAGCGCCGCGTCCGGATGGACCGCGGCCGCGTGCACCAGGCGGGCAAAGTGCGCCAGCATCCGCTCCGCCGTCTCCGCGTCGAACAGGTCGGTGCGGTAGGTGAGCCACGCCTCCAGGGCATCGCCCGTTTCGGCCACGCCCAGGCTCAGGTCGAACTGCGCGGCGCTCCCCACGGGACCCATGGGCGTCGCCACCAGGTCGCCCATGGGCGCCTCGGCCGCGGGCGCGCTCTGGAAGTGGAAGAGCACCTGGAAGAGGGGGCTGTGGAGCAGGCTGCGCTCCGGCGCCAGCGCCTCCACCAGCCGCTCGAAGGGCACGTCCTGCCGCGCGAACGCCCCCAGCGCCGTCTCGCGCACGCGCCGCAGCAGCGCGCGGTACCCCGGCGTGCCCGACAGATCCGTCCGCAGCACGAGCGTGTTGACGAAAAAGCCGATGAGCCCGTCCAGCTCCGCCCGCGTGCGACCCGCCACGGGCGTTCCCACGCTGACGTCATCGGTGCGGGCGTAGCGGCCCAGCAGCGTCTGCCACGCGGCCAGCAACGCCATGTAGAGCGTCGCGCCCTCCGCGTGAGCGATGGCCCGAAGCGCGCGCGTGGTTTCTTCCGGGAACGCGACGGACGCGTGTCCGCCCCGCGCGCCGGCCGCCGGCGCGTGGGGGCGGTCCGTCGGCAGCTCGAGCACGGGCGGCGCGCCGGCCAGCTGCTCGCGCCACCACGCCAGCTGCGCGTCGATGACGCCACCGCTCAGCCAGTCGCGCTGCCACACGGCGTAATCCGGGTACTGCAGGGGAAGCGGCGCCAGCGCGGGCTCGCGTCCTTCGCCCAGCGCGCCGTACAGCTCGCGCACCTCGTTCACCAGCACCTGCATGGACCAGCCGTCGCTCACCACGTGGTGCATGGTGAACAGGATGGCCCAGTCCGTGTCGTCCAGCCGCACGACGGACGCCCGCACCAGCGGGCCCGCGGCCAGGTCAAAGGGCCGCGCCGCCTCGTCCGCCGCCAGCGCCCGCAGGTCCGCCTCGCGCCGCTCCGCGGGCAGGTGCCCCAGGTCGGTGACGGGAACGGTGAGGGGCATCTCGTCCAGCACCACCTGCACGGGCGCGCCGGCCTCGGACTGGAAGACGGTGCGCAGCGATTCGTGCCGCCGGACGATGGCGTCGAGCGAGCGCTCCAGGAGCGCCGGGTCCAGCGCGCCGCGGACGCGGTACGCCACGGGGATGTTGTACGCGGTGCTCCCCGGCTGCAGCTGGTCGATGAACCACAGCCGCTGCTGGGCGAACGAGAGGGGAAAGCGGTTGCCGGCCTTCTTCTTGAGCACCTCGGCCAGGCGCCGCCGCTTCTCCTCCACGGACAGCCCCGCCAGGTCGGTGGCCGGCCGGGCGCGCTCCCTTGGCACCAGCGGCGGCTGCGACACGGGCTGGCCGCCCGCGTCCTCGACGGCGCGGGCCAGGGCGGCCACCGTGGGCGCCTCGAACAGCGCGCGCAGGGGCAGCTCCACGCCGAACGCGTCACGCACCCGCGCCATCACGCGCGTGGCCAGCAGCGAGTGCCCCCCCAGGCTGAAGAAGTCGTCGTTCCTTCCCACGGCGCGCACGCGCAGCAGCGTGGCGAAGATCGCCGCCAGCCGCTCCTCGGCGACCGTACGCGGCGCGTCGTACGTGCCGTCCGCGTCGCTCACGGATGCGCCGGGCGCGGGAAGGGCGCGCCGGTCCACCTTGCCGTTGGGCGTGAGCGGCAGGGCGGCCAGCCGCACGACCTCGCGCGGCACCATGTACTCCGGCAGGTGCGCCTTGAGGTGCGCGCGGAGGTCCGCGTCGGTCGGCGCATCCCCGTCCCGCGCCACGACGTAGGCCACAAGGCGGCGGTCGCCCGGCGCGTCCTCGCGCACGACGGCCGCGGCGTCCTGGAGGGCGGGGTGCGCGCGGAGGACGGTCTCGATCTCGCCCAGCTCGATGCGGAAGCCGCGCACCTTGACCTGCGTGTCCGTCCGCCCGAAGTACTCCAGGGCGCCGTCCGCCGTCCAGCGCACGCGGTCCATCACGCGGTACATCCGCGTCCCCGGCGCTCCAAAGGGGTCGGGGATGAAACGCTCCGCCGTGAGCCCCGGCCGCGCCGCGTACCCGCGCGAGAGCCCCGATCCGGCCAGGTACAGCTCGCCCACGACGCCGACCGGCATCGGCCGCAGCTGCTCGTCCAGCACGTACGCCCGCGTGCCGGCCACGGGCCGGCCCACGAGCACGCGGTCCGCTCCCTTGGGGACGAGGGCGAACGTGGAGTACGTGGTGTCTTCCGTGGGCCCGTACAGGTTGCCCACCCGCACGGGAAACGGCAGCGCGTGCAGCGCATGGGCCAGGTCGGCGGGCAGGGCCTCGCCGCCCAGAAAGAGGGTGCGCAGGGTGTCCGGGAGCTCGCCCGTGCGAAGCAGCTCCGCGGCCGCCGTGGGCACCATGCTGGCGTAGCGGATCCCCTGGTCCGCCACGGACGGCAGGTCCAGCGCGTTCTCCACCAGCACCAGCGTCCCGCCCCAGCACAGCGTCCCGAAGATCTCCGCGACCGACACGTCGAAGTTGATGGACGTGGAGCCCAGGACGGACGAGCGCTCCGCGTCCGTCACCATCTCGCGCAGCCAGTGCAGCAGCACCGCGGCGGACGCGTGGCGGATCATCACGCCCTTGGGGCGCCCCGTGGACCCGGAGGTGAAGATGACGTGCGACAGGTTCTCCGCCGTGACGCCGCTTTCCGGCGCGTCCGCAGCGGCAAAGGCAAGGCGGTCGCGGATGGCGTCCAGGCACACGGGCTCCGCGCCCCGCGGAAGCCGGTCCGCCAGCGCCGTCGTCGTGAGGACGAGGGGGACCTCCGCGTCCTCGATCATGTACCCCAGCCGCTCGCGCGGGTACGCGGGGTCCAGCGGTACGTACGCGCCACCGGCCTTGAGCACGGCCAGGAGGGCCACGACCATCTCCGGCGTGCGGTCCAGGCACACGCCGACGCGCACTTCGGGACAGACGCCGCGCCGGCGCAGGTCGTGGGCGAGCCGGTTGGCGCGCGTGTCCAGCTCCGCGTACGACAGCGTCCGCCCGCGGTGCACGAGCGCCGCCGCCTCCGGCGTGCGCCCCGCCTGCGCGGCGAACAGGTCGTGCACGCAGGCGCCGGCCGGGTAGCCGCGCTCCGTGGCGGTCCACTCCACGAGCACGCGCCGGCGCTCGTCGTCCGCCATGAGCGCGTGCTCGGCGACGGGGCGCTCCGGATGGGCCACGATCGACTCCAGCAGCGTGGCGTAGTGCGCGCCCATCCGCCGGACGGTCTCCGCGTCGAAGAGGTCGGCGCGGTACGAAAGGATCCCGCCCAGCCGGTCCGCGTCGGCGTCTTCCAGCGACAGGGTCAGGTCGAACTTGGCGGGCTCCTCGCCCGCGGCCAGCGCCTGGGCCTCCAGCGATCCAAGGCGCAGGGCCTCGCGGGCGTTGTTCTGCACGATGAACATCGCCTGGAAGAACGGCGCGTGGCCCAGGCCGCGTTCCGGCGCCAGCTCCTCCACGAGCTTTTCGAACGGGATCTCCTGGTGCTGGTACGCGCCCAGCGTCGCCTCGCGCACGCGCCCCAGCAGCGCGCGGAAGTCCGGGTTCCCGGAAAGGTCCGTGCGCAGGACGAGCGTGTTGATGAAGAAGCCGATGAGCCCCTCCGTCTCCAGCCGCGTGCGCCCGGCGATGGGGGTGCCCACGCTCACGTCGTCCTGGCCGCTGTAGCGCGACAGCAGCAGCTGCCACGCGGCCAGCAGGGTCATGAACAGCGTGGCGCCCTCGCGGCGCGACAGCTCCTTGAGCGCCCGCGTCGTCTGGGCGGAGAGCGCGAACGGCACGCTGCCGCCGCGGTCGCTGGCCGCAAGCGCGCGGGGGCGGTCCGTGGGCAGCTCCAGCAGGGGCGGCGCGCCGGCGAGCCGTTCGCGCCACCACCCCAGCTGCGCCTCCAGGACGTCGCCGCGGAGCCACGCGCGCTGCCAGGCGGCGTAGTCCGCGTACTGGATGGGCAGCTCCGGCAGCGTCCGCCCGCGTCCCTCGCTGAACGCGCCGTACAGCGCCGACACCTCGCGCACGAGCACGCCCGTGCTCCACCCGTCGCTCACCACGTGGTGCAGCGTAAAGAGCAGCGCGTAATCGTCCTCCCCCAGCCGCGCCAGCGTCGTGCGCAGCAGGGGGCCGTGCGCCAGGTCGAACGGCCGCATCGCCTCGTCTGCCGCCAGCGCGCGGACGGCGGATTCGCGCTCAACGTCCGCGAGGTGGCTGAAATCGACCTGGTCGATGCGGATCGGATGCGGCGGATCGATCACCTGCACGGGCTCGCCGTCCTCCTCCGCGAAGCGCGTGCGCAGCGTCTCGTGCCGGCGGACGATCTCCGTGAGCGCCCGCTCCAGCGCGTCCACGTCCATGCGGCCCCGCAGGCGCAGCGCGTACGGCAGGTTGTACGCGGCGCTCGTGGGCTGCAGCTGGTGGATGAACCACAGCCGCTGCTGCGCGAAGCTCAGCGGCATCGCCCCCGTCCGTTCCACCGGTACCAGCGGTGGCGCGGACGGCCCGCCCGCCTCGCGACGCAGCCCGTCCACGCGCACGGCGAGCGCCTCCACCGTGGACGCCTCGAACACCACGCGCAGGGGCAGCTCCACCCCCAGCGCCTCGCGCACGCGCGACACCACGCGCGTGGCCAGCAGCGAGTGGCCGCCCAGCGCGAAGAAGTCGTCCCGCGCGCCCACGTCCGCCACCTTGAGCACCTCGCCGAAGATGGAGGCGAGGCCGGTCTCCGATGGCGTGCGGGGCGCGACGCGCGACTCCGTCTGCGCCACCGCGGCATCCGGCGCGGGGAGGGCGCGGCGGGCCACCTTGCCGCTGGGCGTCAGGGGGAACGCGTCCAGGACGACGAACGCGGCCGGCACCATGTACTCGGGCAGCCGCTCCTTGAGGTGCGCCCGCAGCTCCGATGCGGACACGCTGGATCCCGCGGCGGACACGACGTAGCCCACGAGCCGCCGGTCGCCCGGTGCGTCCTCGCGGACGATGACGGCGGCCTCGCGGACGGCCGCGTGCGCCTCCAGGGCCGCCTCGATCTCGCCCGGCTCGATGCGGAAGCCGCGCACCTTGACCTGGTCGTCCACGCGGCCCAGGAACTCCAGCGTGCCGTCCGCCCGCCACCGCGCGCGGTCGCCCGTGCGGTACATGCGCGCGCCCGTCCCGAACGGATCGGGGACAAAGCGCTCGGCCGTGAGCGCGGGCCGGCCCAGGTAGCCGCGGGCCAGGCACGCGCCCGCCAGGAACAGCTCGCCCGGCACGCCGACGGGCGACGGCTCGCCGGCCGCGTCCAGCACGTAGCACCGCGCGTTCGCCACCGGCCCGCCGATCCCCGGCAGCAGCGGCCACGCGTCCGGCCCGTCCGCCAGCACCTGCGCCGTGGCGACGTGCGTCTCCGAGGGCCCGTACTGGTTGCTGAGCGTGGCGCCGGTGGCCGCGAAGAAGCGGCGGATGGACGGCGTGACGCGCAGCTGCTCGCCCGCCGTCTGCACCTCGCGCAGGGCGCCCGGCACGCTCCCCCGCTCCTGGGCCACGTCCGCCAGGTGCTGCAGGGCCACGTACGGCAGGAACAATCGCTCGACGGACTCGGCCTCCAGCCGGTGGAGGACGGCGGCGAAGTCGCGGCGCTCGTCCTCGTCCACCAGTACCAGGCGGCCACCGCTGGCCCAGCAGCTGAAGATCTCCTGGAACGACACGTCGAACGACAGCGTCGTGAACTGCAGCGTGGTGGCGGCGTCCGGGTGGCGCCACTCGCGCTGCTGCCACGCGAGCAGGTTCACGAGCGGCCGGTGCGTCATCGCCACGCCCTTGGGCTTTCCGGTCGAGCCCGACGTGTAGATGACGTAGGCCAGCCCGTCCGGATGCGCCCCGCCGTCGAACGCCTCGGCGGATTGGGATGCGATGGCGTCCGCCTCCGCGTCCACGCGGACGATCCGCGCGTCCGTGGACGGAAGCGTTTCCGCGATGGCGGATTGCGTGAGGAGAACGGGCGCGGCGGAATCCGCCAGCATGTAGCCGATGCGGTCCGCCGGATACGCCGGGTCCACGGGCACGTACGCGGCGCCCGCCTTGAGCACGGCCAGCACGGCCACCATCATCTCCGGCCCGCGCGCCATGCAGATGCCGACGCGGCCGTCCAGGACGACGCCCAGATGGCGCAGGTGACGCGCCAGCCGGTTGGACCGCGCATCCAGCTCCGCGTAGGAGAGGACACCGTCCGCCCAGGACACCGCGGGCGCATTCGGAGCGCGCTCCACCGTCGCCGCGAACAGGTCGTGGACACGGGCGTCGGTGGGATGATGATCCGCATCCGTCCCGTTCCAATCGGCCACGACGCGCCGCCGCTCGTCCCCGTCCAGCATCGGCAGGCGGCTGATGGGGCGGTCCGGGTCGCTCGCGGCCCCAGCGAGCAGGATGCGCAGGTGCTCCAGCATCCGCTCCACCGTCGCGCCGTCGAACAGCTCCGTGCGGAACTCCATCCGCCCGTTCAGCACGCCGTCCAGCTCGCCCATGGACAGCAGCAGGTCGAACTTGGCCGACTCGGACTCCGTCTCGGCCGGCTCGATCCGCACGTCCCCCATCCGCAGCGCGTTGGGCTCGGGGTTCAGGAAGACGAGCATGGCCTGGAACAGCGGCGTGGAGACGGCCGTGCGGTCGGGGTCCAGCTCCTCCACCAGGCGCTCAAACGGCACGTCCTGGTTGGCGTGCGCGCCCAGCACCGTCTCGCGCACGCGCCCCAGCAGCTGGCGGAACGTGGGATCGCCGGACAGGTCCGCGCGCAGGGCGAGCGTGTTGGCGAAAAAGCCGATGATCCCCTCGGTCTCGGGGCGCGTACGGTGCGCCACGGGGCTGCCCACGACGACGTCGTCCTGACCGGCGTAGCGGCCCAGGAGCACGGCGTACGCGGCCAGCACGGTCATGAACAGCGTGGCGCCTTCGGCCTGCGAGAGCTCCGCCAGGCGCGCGACGGTATCGGCGGGGACCGCAAACGTGCGGGTATCGCCCCGGCCGTCCGGCTGCGGCGGACGCGGGCGGTCCGTGGGGAGCGAAAGGAGCGGCGGCACGCCGGCCAGCTTGCGGCGCCAGTAGTCCAGCGGCCCGTCCAGGGCACCGCCGGCAAAGCGCGCGCGCTGCCACACGGCGTAGTCCGCGTACTGCACGGCAAGCTCCGGCAGCGGCGACGGCGCCCCGGCCGAGAACGCCGCGTACAGCGCGGACACCTCGCGGGCCAGCACGCGCATGGACCACCCGTCGGCAATCACGTGGTGCAGGGTGAACAGCACCGTGTGGTCGTCGTCCGCCAGCCGGACGAGCGTCACGCGCAGCAGCGGTCCCGCGGCCAGGTCGAAGGGGCGCAGGGCCTCTTCCCGCGCCAGCCGGTGCCCCTCGGCCTCGCGCGCCTCGGGCGCGAAGTGAGCGATGTCGATGACGGACAGGTCGCGCGGCGCGGCGGGGGCGATCACCTGGCGCGGCTCGCCGTCCACCACGGGGAGCGTGGTGCGCAGCGTCTCGTGGCGCCGAACGATCTCGTCCAGCGTGCGCGCGAGCACGCCCACGTCCAGCGGCCCGCGCAGGCGCAGGGCGAACGGGATGTTGTACGCGGTGCTCCCCGGTTGCAGCTGGTCCATGAACCACAGCCGCTGCTGCGCGAACGAGAGCGGCACGGGCCCCGTTTCGGCCCGGCGCGGAATGCCCGCGGGCGCGGCGGCCTTGCCGGCCCGCAGCGCGGCCAGGCGCTCCTGCAGCCGGGCCACCTGCTCCGGCGAAAGGTCCGCGATGGATTGGGTCCGGTCGCTCATCGTGCGATTTGCCGCGTGGACAAAAGGAGTGGTCGTCGGGGTTCCGCCGTCCTGGCCGAAACGCCCGTGAAGCGGGATCCGCGATCCGTCCGGACGCGGATCGTCACAGATCGGCCAGGGCCAGCGCGAGCAGGTCGTCGTCCACCTGCGCGGCCTGGCGCTGCACGATGGCGACGGCCAGCAGCCCGGGCGTGGGCGCCTCGAACAGCGCGCGAAGGGGCAGATCCACGCGGAACCGCTCGCTCAGCGCCGTCAGCAGCTGCGTGGCGATGAGCGAGTCGCCGCCCATCTGGAAGAAGTCGTCGTCCGCGCCGATGGGGGCGATGCCCAGCGCGCGCTGGTACAGGGCGGCGACCGCCTGCTCCAGGTCGCTGCGCGGCTCCACGTACGCCGCCGCCCCGGCCGGCCGCGGATGCAGGGCGCCGCCCGCCGCCGCCGTGTGCACGGACGCGGCAGATTCCGTCCCGCCCGCGCGCAGCGCATCGGCGACCGCGTCCAGGTCCCGCGTCGAAACGGCCACGCGCGGCCCAAAGCCGTGCTCCAGCACCCGGCCGAACACGCGCGCCGCGTCCTCGGGCGCGAGCTCGTCCACGGGCCAGTCGATGGCGACGGACGCGCGTCCGCTCCCGGTGCGCCACGCCGCGAACGCGTCCAGGAACGCGCCGGACGCGGCTCCTTCCAGCGCGCCGCGCCCACCGAAGGAGGCGTGCAGCGACGAGCAGAGAACGAAGAAGTCGAGGGGGATGCCGTCCGTGGCCCGGTCCAGCGCCACGGCGCCGGCGACGACGGGCGCCAGGGAAAGCGCCAGCGTCTCCGGCGTTTCGGCCAGCAGCGGCCGGCCGGCGCCCGTGCCCGCCGCGTGGATGACGCCATGGAGCGCGCCCCACTCCGCCACGGCGCCGTCCACGACCGCGCGCATGGCGTCCGGGTCCGTCCCGTCCACGGCCACGACGCGCGTCTCCGCGCCGAACGATTCCAGCTCACGCACGGCCAGGATGCGGCGGCGGATGGCGTCGTTGTCGCCGTGCTCGGCGATCCAGGCATCCCATCCCTCCCGCGGGGGCAGGGCGTACGGGCCCGTGAGGACCAGGCGGGCGCGCCCCTGCTCGGCCAGCCAGCGGGCGGCCGCCAGCCCCGCGGCGCTCAGCCCGCCGGTGACCAGGTACACGCCGCGCTCCCGCGCGCGGATGCGGGGCTCCGGGCGCGCGTCCGCCGGCAGGGGCGCGTGGAACGGCGCCCAGCGGCCGCGGACGCGGTACGCGACCTCCGCCTCCCCTCCGTCTCCCGACAGCAGGTGCGCGGCCTCGCGCAGGATGGCGTCTTCCCACCCGCTCGCCTCCACGTCCACCGAGCGGCAGCGGAGGCCCGAGCGCTCCAGGGGCGCCACCTTGAGCAATCCGCCCAGGGCGGCCTGCCAGGGCCGCAGGGGCTCGTTCCCCAGCACGGCCGCCGCGCCGCGCGTGGCGCCCAGGAGCGTGCTGCCGTCCCCCAGCAGCCCGGCCGCGGACGCCGCCTGCACCCAGTGCAGCAGCGCGCCCAGCCCGCGCTCCAGCCCGTCTCGCGTGGCCGGGAGCGTCACGTCCGCGCCGGTCTCGTCCAGGCTCCACAGGTGCAGCGTGTGGATCGCGCCGGACGCGCCACGATCCGCCAGCGCGCGGGCCACGGCCGCGTAGTCGTCGGGATGGGACGGGCGGACGACGAAGCGCGCGCCCTCGTCCGCGAACGCAACGCCGGGCTCCACGCGGACGACGTCTGCACCGCGCGCGCGCAGCCCGTCCGCCAGCGGCGCCGACTGCCGGCCGCCGAACACGACGACGCGGCGCCCGCGGAAGGCATCCGGCGACGCGTCCACGGCCGGGGTTTGCCGCCAGAGCGGCGCGTGGAACCAGTCGCGCAGCTCGCGCCGGGCGTGGACCGCGGGCGCGGCCTGCGCGGGCGGATCGGCCTCCAGCCAGTAGCGGCGCCGGTCCAGCGGGTGGCCGGGGAGAACGGCGCGGCACCCTTCCCCGCCCTGCCGGGTCCAGTCCACGGCCACGCCGTGGGTCCACAGCTGGCCCAGGGCGCGGAGAAGGACGGCGCGATCGGAGCCCGGCTGCTCGCCGTGGCGCATCGAAGACGCCACCCGCGACGCGCCCTGCTGCCGCGCCCACGATCCCAGGACGGCCCCGGGGCCCACCTCCAGCATCACGGGCTCGCCGCCGGCCCCGCCGGACAGGCCGCGCAGCGTGTCCACGCACTCCGCGAAACACACGGGGCGCAGCAGGTGATCGACCCAGTAGTCCACCGACTGCGCCTGCTCCGGCCGCAGCCACTTGCCCGTCGCGTTCCCCGCGAGCGGGATGGCGGGCGCGCTGCGGCGCAGGGAACCCACGATGCGCGCGAACTCGTCGCGGACCGACTCCAGCAGGCCGGAGTGGAAGGGATGGCGCACGGCGAGGGGGAGGACGACGGCGCTGGCCGCTTTCGCGCGGTCCGTGAAGCGCGCGACGGCCTCCGCCGTCCCCGAGACGACGCACGAGAGGGGCGCGTTGACGGCGGCCAGCCACAACGCGCCACCTTCGGCGCGGATGGCGTCCACCAGGGCCCGGGTGTCGTCCTCGGACAGGGAGACGGCGGCCATGGCGCCGGGGATGGAATCCAGCAGCGCCGCGCGCCGGACGACGAGCGTCAGCGCGTCTTCCAGCGTAAAGACGCCGGCCACGCACGCGGCCACGTACTCGCCCAGCGAGTGGCCCGCGACCGCGCGCGGCTCGATCCCGCGGCCGCGCCACAGCTCCGCCAGCGCGTACCCCACGGCGAACATGGCCGGGTGCCCCCAGCGCGCGCCCTGCAGGGGATCGCTCCCATCGGGCCCGTGAACGCCGCGCACCATCGCGCGCAGGTCGACGCCGCTCCCTTCGCGCCCGGCGGGCGCATCCGCCGGGTAGAGCACGGCGGCGAGGTCCATCCCGAAGTCCCGCCGGAGGATGGCGAAGCAGCGGTCCATGGCCTCGCGGAACGCCGGCTCCGTCTCGTACAGCTCGCGCGCCATCCCCGCGTACTGCGTCCCCAGCCCGGAGAAGAGGAAGACGACGCCCGGATCGGATTCCGGGGCCTGCTGCGTGGCCACGCGCGACACGTCGCTTCCGCGCAGCAGGGACGCGGCCTCGGCGACGGTGGACGCCACGAGGGCGCGGCGGTGCGCGAACGCCTTGCGGCCGCGCGTGAGCGTGAACGCCGCGTCCGCCAGCGACAGGTCGGGATGGGCATCCAGGTGATCCGCCGTGTCCTCCGCCAGCCGGTCCAGCGCGTCCGCGGACTTCGCGCTGAGGACGATCAGTTCGGGACTGTCGTGCGCGGGCGCCGGCCGCGCGGCCGGTGGCTCCTCGAGCACGACGTGCGCGTTGGTCCCGCCCACGCCGAACGCGGAGACGCCCGCCCGGCGCGGCATCCCCTCCGGCGACCACGGCAGCAGCCGGTCGGCCACGAAGAACGGCGAGCTGGCGAAGTCGATCCGCGGATTGGGCGTCTCGAAGTGCAGCGACGGCGGGATCTCGCCCTCGCGCAGGGCCAGCACCGTCTTGATGATGCTGGCCACGCCCGCGGCGGCATCCGTGTGGCCGATGTTGGTCTTGACGGAGCCCAGCGCGCAAAAGCCGCGCGCCGGCGTGTCGAACGCGCGGGTCAGGGCGGCGACCTCGATGGGGTCACCCATGGGTGTGGCCGTGCCGTGCGCCTCCACGTAGGTGATGCTCTCCGCCGGCACGCCCGCCACGGCCTGCGCCAGGGCGATCACCTCGATCTGCCCGTCCACGCTGGGCGCCGTGAAGCCCACCTTTTGCGCGCCGTCGTTGTTGATGGCCGATCCCAACACGACAGCGTGCACCACGTCTCCGTCCGCGATCGCGTCCGACAGCCGTTTGAGGACAACGACGCCCACCCCGTTGCCGGCCACCGTGCCGTCGCCGGCGGCGTCAAAGGCGCGGCAGCGTCCATCGGGCGAAAAAACGCCGTGCCCCGCCACGTACCCCGTCTTGAGGGGCACGTTGATGGAGACGCCGCCGGCCAGCGCCGCGTCGCACTGGTAGTCCAGCAGGCTCTGGCAGGCCAGGTGAAAGGCCACCAGGCTCGTGGAGCACGCCGTCTGCACGCTGAACGACGGCCCGCGCAGGTCGAGCTTGTACGAGACCAGCGTGGCCAGAAAGTCCTTGTCCGCGCGGATGCGGTGAAGCAGCCCGTCGTCGGCGCGGCCCCGAAAGGTGGCCAGGCGCGCCAGCAGGTAACCGTTCATGTTGGTGCCCGCGAACACGCCCACGGGCCCCGCGAAGGTCTCGGGATCGAGCCCCGCGTGCTCCAGCGCCGCCCACGCCTGCTCCAGGAACAGGCGGTGCTGCGGGTCCATCAGCTCCGCCTCGCGCGGGTTGATGTCGAAGAAGTCCGCATCGAAGCGGTCCGCCCCCTCCAGCGCGCCGAACGCGGGGACGAAATCCGGCCGCTCCAGCAGGGCCGGGTCCACGCCGGCGTCGCGCAGCTCGTCCGGCGTAAAGCGCTCGATGGAGGCCACGCCCGCCCGCAGGTTGCGCCAGAACGCGTCGACGTTCTCCGCGCCGGGAAAGCGGCACGCCATCCCCACGACGGCAATGCGCTCCGGCCCCTCGTAGCTCGTGTTGCTCACGTCAGTCACCGCTGGAGGTTCGACAGGCGGGCGGTACGAGCCCGTCAACTGTGTGCCAGATGTCCCAAAACGAACTTTGTCACCATGCCGGCTTCACAATTCGCTACGGCATGGACACGCGGAAACACGAGGAATCGAGACAAGTCCGTGGGAAAGGAGCGCGGCAGGACGCGGCGGGCTCGAGCCGACCGAATACGCCGCAAAGGAGTGACTTGCATTATACGCCAGGATAATAAAACAACGGCGCCGCGGATTCCACCCCCCGCCCCGAACGCACACTCCCGTGCATCCTTGGCCAGGGGGTGCCCCGTGGCGCCGCTTACGGCAACTGCAACCGATTTGTCACGCAGAGGGAGCAGGGGCAGCAGAGTACTTCCGCCCGAACTCCGTTCCCCTGCACGAGCCCGGCGATTTCAGGCAGGTTACGGCCTCTACCAGTCCATGTCGTCGTCTTCGACCGAAAGGGCGTTGAGCAGGCGGTCCAGCTCGTCCTCGGACAGGTCGTCCACCACCTCGGCGGCGTTGCCGGCCGTGACCATCGGCGCGGCTTCAGCTTCCACCAGGGGAGCCGATTGCGCCACTCTGCAAACAAACTCACCGAGCGTGGGTGATTCGAACAGCGCGCGCACGGGCACGTCCGTCCCCATCGCCTTGCGCACGTGGGAGATCACGCGCGTGGCGCGAAGCGAGTGCCCGCCCAGCGCGAAGAAGTCGTCGTGCACGCCCACGCGGCCCACCCCCAGCACCTCCGCCCAGATGCCGGCCACGATGCGCTCCGCCTCCGTGCGCGGTGCCACGTACTCCACGCCGTCCGACCCCTCCGGCGCGGGGAGCGCCCGGCGGTCCACCTTGCCGTTCGCCGTGAGCGGGATCGCGCCGATGGGGACGAACGCGCCGGGCACCATGTACGCGGGCACGCGCTCCTTGAGCCACGTCCGCAGCTCCGAAGCGGACGGCTCCGTCTCGTCCGCCGCGATCACGTACGCCACCAGCCGCTTGTCGCCCGGCGCGTCCTCGCGAGCGATGACGACGCAGTCGCGGACGGCGTCGTGCGCGCGCAGGGCGGACTCGATCTCGCCCGGCTCGATGCGGAAGCCGCGGATCTTCACCTGCCCGTCCAGCCGGCCCAGGTACTCGATCGAGTGCGTGAGTGCGTCCGAGCGTGCGTGCGTGAGTGCTTCGGCATCCATGCCGGCACCGGTTACCCCGGCGCGCTCCACCCAGCGCACGCGGTCGCCGGTGCGGTACAGTCGCGATCCGGGCGCGCCGAAGGGGTCCGGCACGAACCGCTCGGCCGTCAGCGCCGGGCGGCCCAAGTACCCCCGCGCCACGCCGTCGCCCCCCGCGTACAGCTCGCCCGGCACGCCGACCGGGACGGGCCGCATCCGCGCATCCAGCACGTAGACGCGCGTGTTGGCGATGGGCGAGCCGATGGGGACGGGCCCGCCCGTCCACGCGTCGTCCACCGTGTGGCAGGTGGTGAACGTCGTGTTCTCCGTGGGCCCGTAGCCGTTGATCAGCCGGATGTGCGGAAAGCGCTCGCGCACGCGCGCCACCGCCTCCACCGGCAGCACGTCACCGCCGGCCAGCAGCTGCCGAACGCCGGCCAAGTCCTCCAGCCGCTCTTCCGTCATCGCTCCGAAGAGGCCGGCGGTGAGCCAGAGCGTCGTCACGCCGTGTCGGACGACCGTCTGCCCGAGCTCATCCAGGGAAGATGCGCTGCCCGGCATCAGCACCAGGCGGCCACCGTTCAGCAGCGCGCCCCAGATCTCCAGCGTCGACGCGTCGAAGGAGACAGGCGCGGCCTGCAGCACCGTCTCGTCCGAGCCGAAGTGCGCATAATCCGTGTTGCACACCAAGCGGACGACGCTCCGGTGCTCCACGCCCACCCCCTTGGGCGTCCCCGTGGAGCCGGACGTGTAGATGACGTACGCCAGCCCCTCCGGCCCGACGGGGACATCGACGTTCCCCGCGGATTCCGCGTCGATTAGCGCCCGATCACCGTCCACCGCCACCATCGCGATCCCGTCCGTCGCGGACAGGAGCGCGTGCAGTCCATCACGCGTCACCAGCGCGGCGATCCCCGAATCCGCCAGCATGAACGCGAGGCGATCCGCGGGATATGACGGGTCGAGCGGGACGTATGCGCCGCCGGCCTTGAGGATGGCCAGCACGGCAATGACCATCTCCAGGCCGCGCTCCAGGCACAGCCCGACGCGCGTTTCGGGACCGACGCCGCGCGCGCGCAGGTGGTGCGCGAGCTGGTTGGCCCGCGCGTTCAGCGCCGCGTACGTGAGCGCGTCGTCCTCCAGCACGACGGCGACGGCGTCTGGCGTGCGCGCGGCCTGCTCCTCGAACAGGGCGTGAACGGAGCGCCGGGGATACGCCGACTCCGTCCGGTTCCAGTCCTCCAGGACGCGGCGGCGCTCCGCATCGGCCATGAACGACACGTCGTCCACGGGGCGCGCGGGATCGTCCAGGACGGCGCGAAGGAGCGCGGTGTAATGCGCCAGCATGCGCTCCATGCTGCCCGCGTCCCACAGGTCCGCGCGGTAGGAGAGCACGCCTTCCAGGCCATCGCCGGCCTCCACCATCCCCAGCGACAGGTCGAACTTGGCGGCGCGCTCGACCCAGTCCAGCGCCTCGGCCCGCAGGTCGCCCAGCTGAAGCGCCTCGCGGGCGTTGTTCTGCAAGATGAACATCGCCTGGAAGAGCGGCGTGTGGCCCAAACTGCGCTCCGGGCCCAGTTCCTCCACCAGCCGCTCGAACGGCACGTCCTGGTGCTGGTAGGCGCCCAGCGTCGTCTCGCGCACGCGGCCCAGCAGGTCGCGGAACGACGGGTCGCCGGACAGGTCCGTCCGCAGCACGAGCGTGTTGACGAAGAACCCGATCAGCCCCTCGGTTTCGATGCGCGTGCGCCCGGCGATGGGCGAGCCCACGCTCACGTCGTCCTGGCCGGCGTAGCGGGCGAGCAAAAGCTGCCACGCCGCGAGCAGCGTCATGAACAGGGTGGCGCCCTCGCGGCGCGCCAGCCCGTGCAGGGCCTGCGCGGTCCGCGCGGAGAGGGTGAAGCGCACTTCGCCGGCCTGCCCGGCGGCCACCTGGGGCCGCGGGTGGTCCGTGGGCAGCTCCAGCAGGGGCGCGGCGCCAACGAGCCGTTCGCGCCACCAATGCAGCTGCGCGTCCAGCACGCCGCCAGCCAGCCAGCCGCGCTGCCACGCCGCGAAGTCCGCGTACTGCACGGGCAGCGGCGGCAGCGACGGCGCGCGGCCGGCCGCAAAGGCGCCGTACAGGTGGGACACCTCGCGCACCAGCACAGCCGTGCTCCACCCGTCGCTCACGATGTGGTGCAGGGTGAACAGGAGCACGTGCTCGTCGTCCCCCAGGCGCGCCAGCGTGCAGCGCAGCAGGGGCCCGTGGGCCAGGTGGAACGGCCGGACGCTTTCCTCTGCCGCCAGGTCGCGGACGGCCGCCTCGCGGTGGGCGGCGGGCACGCCAGACACGTCGGCCCGCGAAAGGGACACGGGCGACGGCGGATCGATGACCTGCGCGGGGGCGCCGTCCACGGCGGGAAAGCGCGTGCGCAGCGTCTCGTGCCGCCGGACGATCTCGTCCAGCGCCCGCTGCAGGGCGGACGCGTCCAGCGGGCCACGCAGCCGGAGCGCGTACGGCACGTTGTACGCGGCGCTCCCTGGCTGCAGCTGGTCCAGGAACCACAGCCGCTGCTGCGCGAAACCCAGGGGCAGGTCGCCGTCGCGGGGCACGGGCACCAGCGGCGGCGCCACGTTCGCGCCACCGCGGGCCAGCACATCCACGCGCGCGGCGAGGCCGGCGACCGTCGGCGCCTCGAAGACGGCGCGCAGGGGAAGCTCCACGCCCAGCGCCTGCCGCACGCGCGAAACGAGGCGGGTGGCCAGGAGCGAGTGGCCGCCCAGCGCGAAGAAGTCGTCGCCCGCGCCCACGCGGGGCGTCGCCAGCACCTCGGCGAAGATGCCGGCCAGGATCTCTTCCCCGGGCGTGCGCGGCGCCACGTACGCGTCACCGTCCGCCCCGAAGTCCGGCGCGGGGAGGGCGCGGCGGTCCACCTTGCCGCCCGGCGTCAACGGGAGCGCTCCCAACGTGACGAACGCGGACGGGACCATGTACTCCGGCAACGTCTCCGCCACGTACGCCTTGAGCTCCGCCACGGCCGGCTCCCCCTCCGCCGGGACGACGTAGGCCACGAGCCGCGCCTGCCCCGGCGCGTCCTCGCGCGCCACGACGACGGCATCGCGCAGGGCGGGATGGCGCCGCAGCCGTGCCTCGACCTCGCCCGGCTCGATGCGGAAGCCGCGCACCTTTACCTGCTCGTCCGTGCGGCCCAGGTACTCCAGCTCGCCCCGCGCCGTCCACCGCACGCGGTCGCCCGTGCGGTACAGGCGCGATCCGGGCGCGCCGAACGGGTCCGGCACGAACCGCTCGGCCGTGAGCGCCGCCCGACGCCAGTACCCGCGCGCCACGCCGGCGCCGCCCGCGTACAGCTCGCCGGCCACGCCCGCCGGCACGGGCCGCATCCGCCCGTCCAGCACGTACGCCCGCACGTTGCCCACGGGCGATCCGATGGTGACGCGTTCCGCACCGTCCACGCGCGCCACGGAGACGTTCACCGTCGCCTCCGTGGGCCCGTAGTGGTTCCACACGGCCGCGTCCGGAAAGAGCGCGCGCGTCCGTTCGAGGAGCTCCGGCGACAGCGCCTCGCCACCCACGGTGACGACGGCCAGCCCGGCGGGACGCGGCGCCTCGCCGGCGCGCATCAGCTCCACCATGGCGCTCCACAGGGACGGCACGCCGCTGAACGACACGCGCTCGCCCTTCGACAGTTCCGAAAGGAGCGCCGCGGGGTCGGCCACGACCTCGTCCGGCATCACCCAGACGGCCTCGCCGCGCAGCAGCGGGACAAAGAGCGGCCGCACGTGCGCGTCGAACGACGGACGGCTGACGAGCGGCAGCGCCCACCCGTCCTCCCCCATCACCGCGCGGTCGTACCAGGCCAGGTAGTTGGCCAGGTTCCGGTGCTCCACCAGCACGCCCTTGGGCCGCCCCGTGGAGCCGGAGGTGTAGATGACGTACGCCGTGCTCTCCGGCGCCGCATGTGAGCGCACCGGATGGGACGGATGCGAATCGATGGCCTCCGCGTCCCCGTCGATCCGCACGACGGGGCCGGCGAACGACGCCACGCGGTCCGCCAGCGCGGCGCGGGTGACGACGGCGGACGCGGCCACGTCGTCCAGCATCATCCGCAGGCGGTCGTCCGGGTCGGACGGGTCCAGGGGCACGTACGCCGCGCCGGCCTTGAGGATGCCCAGCACCCCCGCCACCAGCTCCGACCCGCGCTCCAGGCACAGCCCCACGCGGTCGTCCGTCCCCACGCCCAGCCCGCGCAGGTGGCGCGCGAGGCGGCTGGACGCGGCGTCCAGCTCCGCGTACGTCGTCGTCCCCTCGCGAAAGCGCACGGCCACGGCGTCCGGCGTGCGCGCCGCCTGCGCCGCGAAGCGCGCGTGCACGAGCTCCGTCGGCAGCTCCAGGTCCGTCGCGTTCCACGCCCGCAGCACCTGCTGCCGCTCCGAGTCCGCCAGCAGCGCGTAGTCCGCCGCGGGGCGGTCCGCGTCGTTGGCGACACCGGCGAGCAGCGCGCCGAAGTGCGCCAGCATCCGCTCCGCCGTCTCCGCGTCGAAGAGGTCGGCCCGGTACGAGAGCACGCCCTCCAGCCCGCCGGCCGTCTCCACGAGGGCGAGCGACAGGTCGAACTTGGTCTGCGCGGCACCGTTCTCCAGGGGCTCGGCGTGCACCGGGCCCAGGCGCAGCGCGCCCTCCGGCTGCGTGTGCAGGCCGAACATCGCCTGGAAGAGCGGCGTGTGGCTCAAGCTGCGCTCCGGCGCCAGCTCCTCCACCAGCCGCTCGAACGGCACGTCCTGGTGCTGGTACGCCCCCAGCGTCGTCTCGCGCACGCGGCCCAGCAGGTCGCGGAAGGACGGGTTGCCGGACAGGTCCGTCCGCAGGACGAGCGTGTTGACGAAGAAGCCGATGAGCCCCTCCGTCTCCATCCGCGTGCGGCCCGCGATGGGCGAGCCCACGCTGACGTCGTCCTGGCCGGCGTAGCGTGCGAGCAAAAGCTGCCACGCCGCGAGCAGCGTCATGAAGAGCGTGGCGCCCTCCCGCCGGGCGAGCGCCTGCAGGGCCTCCGTCTCCGCGCAGCCGAGGGCGAAAGGAGCGGTCCCGGCCCGGGCGGCCGCCACGGGCCCGCGCGGACGGTCCGTCGGCAGATCCAAAAGGGGCGGTGCGCCGGCCAGCCGCGCGCGCCACCACGCCAGCTGCGCGTCCAGCACGGGGCCGGCGAGCCACGCGCGCTGCCACGCCGCGTAGTCCGCGTACTGCACCGGAAGCGGCGGCAGCGCGGGCTCGCGCCCCTCCGCGAAGGCGGCGTAGAGCGCGGACACCTCGCGCGCGAGCACGCCCGTGGACCAGCCGTCGCTGATGACGTGGTGCAGCGTAAAGAGCAGCGCGTGCTCGTCGTCCCACAGGCGGACGAGCGTGGAGCGCAGCAGGGGGCCCGCGGCCAGGTCGAACGGCGCGGCGGCCTCGGCGGCGGCGAGCGTCCGCAGGCGTGCCTCGCGCTCCTCCGGCGCCACGTGCGACAGGTCCACGCGCGTGAGCGCGGCGGTCCCGTTCGGATCGATCACCTGCGCGGGCTCGCCGTCCACGCTGGGAAAGCGCGTGCGCAGCGTCTCGTGCCGGCGCACGACCTCCGCTAGGGTGCGCTCCAGTGCAGACACGTCCAGCCCGCCCCGCAGCCGGAGCGCGAACGGCAGGTTGTACGCGGCGCTCCCCGGCTCCAGCCGGTCGATGAACCACAGTCGCTGCTGCGCGAACGAGAGCGGCAGGGGCCCCTCGCGCGGCACGGGGACGACGGGCGGCGGCGCCCCGGCGGACCCCTCGCGCATCAGCGCCTCGACGCGCGCGGCGAACTCCGCGAGCGTCTCCGTCTCGAAAAGAGCGCGAAGAGGTACGTCCACGCCCAGGGCGGCCTGCAGGCGGATGACGACGCGCGTGCCCAGCAGCGAGTGGCCGCCGCAGGCAAAGAACCCGTCGCGGATGCCGATGCGCTCCACGCCCAGCACGCCGGCCCACACGCCCGCGACCAGCTCCTCCAGGGGCGTGCGCGGCGCCTCGTACGCGGCCGCCGCCGGCGCGGCGAATTCGCGCTCCAGCAGGGCGCGGCGGTCCACCTTGCCGTTTGCGTTCAGCGGCAGCACGTCCAGCGCCTCCACGACGGCCGGCACCATGTACGGCGGCAGCAGGTCCGCGGCCGTCCGCAGCACGTCGTCCACGTCGATGGACGTGGCCCCTTCGGCGCGGACGACGTAGGCGGCCAGCGTGCGCGCGCCGTCGTCCCCGCGGGCGACAACGGCGGCCTGGGCGATGGATGGATGGCGCAGGAGCGCCGCCTCGATCTCCCCCAGCTCCACGCGAAAGCCGCGCAACTTGACCTGGTGGTCCATCCGGCCCAGGAAGGCCAGCGCGCCGTCGTGGCGGATGCGCGCCAGGTCGCTTGTGCGGTACATCCGCGCGCCGGGGAGCGCGCTGAAGGGGTCGGGGACGAACTTCTCCGCCGTCAGCCCCGGCCGGTTGCGGTACCCACGCGCCAGCCCCTCGCCGCCGATGCACAGCTCACCCGGCACGCCGGGCAGAACGGGCCGCAGCCCGCGATCCAGCACGTGGAGCGACGTGTTCGCGATGGGCGCGCCGAGCGGGATGGCGCCGCTGTCCCCTTCGACGCGCTCCACGCGCAGCGCGGCGGACCAGATGGTGGTCTCCGTGGGCCCGTACAGGTTCCAGAGCGTGGCGCCGTCTTCCGTCAGACGCCGCGCGAGCGGGGCCGGCAGCGCCTCGCCGCCGCAGAGCGCCGTGAAGTCGGGCGCGCCCCGCCAGCCGGCGTCCACCAGCATCTGCCACGTCGCGGGCGTGGCCTGCATCGCGTCGATCCCGCCATGGGCGATGCGGTCCGCGAGCCGCCGTCCATCCGCCGCCGTCTCCGCGTCCGCCACCTCCACGCATCCGCCCGTCATCAGCGGCAGAAAGATCTCCAGCACGGAGATGTCGAAGCCCAGCCGGGTGACGGAGAGGAGCCGCGCATCCGCGTCCGGCGCCAGCGTGTCGCGCATGGACGCCAGGAAGTTGACCACGCTGCGATGCTGCACGACGACGCCCTTGGGGTGCCCCGTGGAGCCGGAGGTGTAGAGCAGGTACGCGCTGCTGGCCGGATCGATGCCGACGGAAAGACGCGCATCCGCCCCATCCGCCGTCCCCTCCCCCGCCGCGTCCAGCATGAGCAGGCGATCCGCCCCGAGGGGCGACTTCTCCCGCAGCGACGCGTGCGCGATCACGGCCGCGAGGTCCGCGTCCTCCGCGATCCACGCCAGGCGCGGCGCGGGGAAGGACGCATCCAGCGGGACGTACGCGCCACCGGCTTTCAGGACCGCGAGCGCGGCGATCACCATCTCCGCCGAGCGCTCCACGAGCAGCCCCACGCGCCGCTCCGGCCCCACGCCCATCCGCCGCAGCCGCTGCGCGAGGCGGTTGGCGCGCGCGTCTAGCTCCCCGTACGTCAGCGACTGGTCGCGAAAGGCGAGGGCGACTCGGTCCGGCGCGCGGTCTGCCTGTGTCTCGAAAAGCGCGTGGACGGGCAGGTCGCGCGAATACGCGGACGCGGGGGGCGCGAACGACGCGATCCGTTCGCGCTCCGCGTCGCCCAGCAGGTCGATGGCGTCCAGGCGGACGTCGGGATCGGCCGTGCCGCGGGCCAGCAGGCGCTCGAACGCGCCGGAGACGCGGGTGATCGTCTCCGACGCGAAGAGGGCGGCGTTGTACTCCACGACGCCGCTGAAGCCGTCGCCCTCCTCCTCCATCACGAGGTAGAAGTCGAACCCGGCCGTGCCGCCGACAACGGGGAGCACCTCCAGCTCCAGCCCGGCCACCGCGGCCGTCCCCTTCGGAGCGACGGAGAGGTTCAGCGCCGTCTGCACGAGGGGCGTGCGACCGTTCCCACGCGCGGGCGCGACCGCTTCCACCAGCCGCTCGAAGGGCAGGTCCTGGTGCCGCTGCGCCTCGCGCAGGGTGTCGCGCACCGTGCCGACCAGGCCGCGGAACGTCGCCCCGTCCGCCACCGTGGCGCGGAGGACCAGCAGGTTGGCGAAGGTGCCGAGCAGCCGCTCCGTCCCCGCGTGGTGCCGGTTGGCGATGAGCGAGCCGACCAGCAGCTCGTCCTGGCCGCACCAGCGCGCCAGGAGGACGGAGTACGCGGCGAGCAGGACGGCGTAGGGCGTGGCGCCTTCGGCGCGCGCGGCGGCGCGGATGGCGGCGGCCAGGGCGGGCGGAATGCGCAGCGGGTGGCGCGCCAGCTCGAAACGCTCCTCCGCCGGCGCGAAGTCCGCCGGAAAGGCCAGCGTCGTAGGCGCGCCGTCCAGGTGGCGCGTCCAGAACGCCAGGGACTCGTCCAGGGCAGCGCCGGCCAGCCGCTCGCGCTGCCACGCCGCGAAGTCCGCGTACTGCACGTCCAGCGCGGGGAGCGACGGCGCCGCGCCGGCCGCGAACGCGCCGTACAGCGCGGCCAGCTCGCCCAGCAGCACGCTGAACGACCACTTGTCCGCGGCGATGTGGTGAAGGACGAGCACCAGCACGTGCGCGTCCGCGCCGGCGCGCAGCAGCAGCGCGCGGAGGGGCGTGTCGCGGGCCAGGTCGAACGGGAGCGCCACCTCGGCGCGGGCGCGGCGCAGCACGTCGTCTTCCGACGCGCCGTCCGGCATCGTGTCGGTCCGCAAAGGCGCGCTCAGGCCCGCGTGCACCGTCTGCACGGGGCCGTCCTCGCCCAGCGCGAAGGTGGTGCGGAGGATCTCGTGCCGTCGGACGATCTCGTCCAGCGTCCGCTCCAATGCGGACACGTCCAGCCGGCCGCGCAGCCGTACGGCCAGCGCCAGGTTGAACGCCGAGCCGCCCGGCCGCGCCTGCTCCTGGAACCAGATGCGCTGCTGCGCGAACGAAAGGGGCGCCGGCCCGCCGCCCGCGCGCCGGGGAATGCCGGCGGGGGCCGCGGGCGCGGCCGCCCCGGCCTTCATGGCCTTGAGGCGTGCCTGCAGCTGCGCCAGCTGCTCGGGCGTAAGATCCGCGAACCTGCTCGACATCGACTACGTCCCTGCGAATACAGTGGATGGCTTACAGCTCGGCCAGGACGGCCGCGAGCAGGTCCTCGTCGATCCCCTCGGCCTGGTGGCCCACCACCACCTGCGCCAGCCGCGCGGGCGAGGGCGCGTCGAACAGGGCCCGCAGGGGCATCTGCAGCTCGAACTCGCGGTTGACGGCGGTCATCACCTGCATGGCCAGGAGCGAGTCGCCGCCCATCTCGAAGAAGTCGTCGTCCGCGCCGATGGGCTCGATGCCCAGCTCGCGTTCGAACACGGCCGCAAGGGAGCGTTCCAGCTCCGAGCGCGGGGCCACGAACGGCGTCGCCACGGGGGGACGGGGGTGCCGGCCGCCCCCGCGCGTCACCGCCTTCTTCTCCGTCACGACGGGCGCGGACGGGTCGCGCGGGGCCACGGCGACCTGCGCGTGGCCCTCCATGGACAGCACGCGGTCCAGCGCCTCGGCGACTTCGTCGGCGGACGCGTCCACCGCGCCCCAGGCGACGGAGACGGTGGGCAGGCCGCGGGCGTAGGCACGCTGGGCCGCCAGCGCGTCCAGCAGGGCGCCGGCCGCGCGGAATTCCGCCACGCCGCGATGGTCCGCCGGCGCGGCGAGGGGATGCACGAGCAGCAGCCGCTCCGGCGGGACGGCGGCCAGGGCCGCGTCCATGGCCAGGGCGCCGCCCACCAGCGCGCCCAGCCCCGCCGCGCCCGCGTCCGCGCCGGCCGCGTGCACCACGCCGTCCACC
>NZ_DASURI010000994.1:0-2363 GCF_036280135.1 Longimicrobium sp. | reverse complement strand
GCCTGCAACTGCAGGGAAACTGCAGGGAATAGGGAACAGGGAATAGGGAATAGCCTGCAACGGCCCCCACCCGGAGCCCCAGCCGGAGCGGGTGAACCCGCCGCTGGGAAAGCGGCAAGCCCGGTCTCGCGCCGACGCGCTCCGCGGTCGAGGCTTCAACCGACCGGTAGCCGCCCCGGTGCGCGCCGGCCGGCCTACGCTGGGGCAGTCCGCGCAGGCGGACTTCGTGCCTTTCCAGCGGCGAATTCATTCGCTCGGCGGGGGCGCGGCTTCGTGCGCCGCGGCCTGGTGCCACTCGGATGCCCGCTCCGTCCCGCGGGAAAGTTCCCGCCCCGCGGGAGAGCTACATCCTGAAGAAGACATCGACGGATTGCAGTTCAACCTCCCCCAGGGGTTTTGGAGGAGGTGGACGAGTTTACGAGTCCGGAGGGGGCGTCGCTCCAACTGTGTTCGTTCGCACGAGAGCGGAATGCCGATTGCGTTCGCCGCGCGGACCGCGTGTGGCGGCAACCGAGCCGAAGTACTGAATTACGAGCGGGGGATTTTCGATGGCGGACGAAGCGATCGGGGCGGGCGAGGACCTGGTGTCCATCGGCGAGGCGGGGGCCGCGCCCGCGGGGGGCATGGACCCGCGCGGCTGGGGCGTGGTCGCGGGCGACGGCACGTGGCTGGGCAGCGTGTCGGACGTGATGCTGGAGCGCGCCACGGGCACCCCGCGCTACCTTACGGTGGCGCTGGAGCCGTCCATCGCGCGGCAGCCCGGCGGCCGGCGCGTGTTCGTGGCCGCCGGCGAGGCGCGGCTGGACCCCGCCGCCACCCGCGTGCACCTGGACACCATCGAGGGCACGCAGGCGCACCTGCTTCCCGAGCGCCCGGCCGACGCCCCCTCGCTGCCCACCCCGCTGGACCTGGCCGAGGCCGCGGACGCCGCCGCCACCCGCGCCCCTGCCGTTCCGCCGCCGCCGTCCGTGGCGCCGGCGGCGGAGGGCGAGGTGCGGATGCAGCTGTCCGAGGAAGAGCTGGAGATCGCCAAGCGCGTGGTGAGCGCGGGCGAGGTGCGCGTCCACAAGCACGTGCAGACGGAGCGCGTGCGCGAGGTGGTGCCCGTGATGCGCGAGGACGTCACGGTGGAGCGGCGTCCCCTGCCGGACGGCGCCGGCCTGGAGCCGCGCCAGGAGGGCGACACCTGGTACGTGCCCATCGTGGAGGAGGAGCTGGTGATCCAGAAGCGGCTCGTGGCCCGCGAGGAGCTGGTGATCCGCAAGCGCCAGGTGGTGGTGGAGCAGGTGATCGAGGAGACGCTGCGCCGCGAGACCCCCGAGGTGCTCGCCCCCGACGCCACCCCCCTGGACGACCGCCCGATCGTTTGATCGGCGCGGTCCGGCTGTCATGCCCGCTTCGTCCAAAAAGGTTGCTGGACGATTCGGATTGCACGAGAGCGTCATCCCGAGGAGCCGCCGCGCGGGCCTGACCCGGTCGTGATCCATGGCGGCGACGAAGGATCTTGCCCGCGAAGCTCGGGGGCGACCCTCGTGCACGAAGGTCACCTCCGAGTCTCGCAACCAAGATCCTTCGGTCGCGCCAACGTTATGCGTGCGTTCACGTCATGCGCGGCGATCCCTCAGGATGACGCATCGCGGACGCAGGCTCTGAACAGCCACTCGGAATGCGCACGTCGCGGCCCTGCTCTCGGACGGCGGCGGGCGGATCCGGGGGCGGCGTTTTCGCCGCGGAGGGCGCCTTTGAGTGCTGCAACGCGTTGCCCTGCCGCGTGATCGAACGCGGGGGTGGCAATTCTCGGGAGTGCGTGTTATCTTACGCGATTGCAGATCCGGGCGGCCCCGTACGACAGCGGTGCCGCGCGTCGCGGTTTCTTCCAACGAAGGGAAACGTTGTGGTCGAGATTCAGCTGGCGGAGACGGACCGCCTGGACTGGGCGCTGAAGCAGTTCCGGCGGCGGATGATCCGCTCCGGGCTGTTCAAGGACATGCGTCGCAAGCGGTTCTACGAAAAGCCGAGCGAGGCGCGCAAGGCCAAGGCCAAGGCTGCCGAGCGTCGCAGGCACAAGGACCGCAAGCGGGCCCGCGCGGCCGGCCGGTTCGGGCTCTAAAAGCCCTGAGACCCAACGAAAGAGGCCCGAGTTCTCGCTCGGGCCTCTTCGTCGTTCCCGGAATCCGCGACCCGCGCCGTCGCGCACGCGGGCGGAGCCGGCTTCCCGGGCGATGCACAACGAAAGAGGCCCGAGCCGCGTGGGCTCGGGCCTCTTTGTTCAACCGGGACTACCAGCGGTCGTCGCGGTCACGGTCGCGGCCGCCACCGTAGCCGCCGCCACGGCCACCACCACCACCACCGCCGCCGTAGCC
>NZ_DASURI010000993.1:0-3762 GCF_036280135.1 Longimicrobium sp. | reverse complement strand
ATCACCTCGCGGGCGGGGTCCCGCCCGGCGCCGTGCATGCCGTTGTGGTACGTCTGCACGTACAGGTGCAGATCCGGCGCGTTCTCCTCCATGCGCTCCAAGCTGTGCTCCGGACGGCGGCGGCGGCGCGACGCGTAGAAGCAGTTGACCAGGATGCGAAGGAACCACGCGCGAAAGTGCGTCCCGGGGCGAAACGTATGAAATCCCCGGAACGCCAGCAGCGCCGCTTCCTGCACCAGGTCCTGCGCGTCGTCGCGGTTGCGCGTGAAGCGCAGCGCCGTGCCGTACGCGCGGTCCACCACCGGCGCCAGCAGCGACTCGAAGTCGGCCGGCGCCGCGGCGGGCGGGGTAGAAGGGGTCACGGCGGATGCGTCCATCGCACGTCCCGGGGAAGGTGCGCCCGGCGCGATCGTCGCCCGGCGCTCTGCATAATGCCGATCACACTCAAATGGTTCCCGCCGACGGCGCCGAATCGGAGCGCGGACGCGGCGCGGATCACCAGCCTCACGCGGGCGGGATACGAGAACCGAGAAATCCGATGGCGCGTTGCAAACGGCAGTTCCGGAAATCTTTCTTGCACGACAAATAATTTTGTCGTATATAGTGAGTCACCCATCTCATATCCGCGTCTCGCGGAACTCACGCATGCAGGAGGAGGACGTATGAGCCGTATGCTGACCAACCTGCGCCGGGCTGTGCTCGGCGCCGCGTTCGTCGGATCGCTGGGCTTTGGCGCCGCGCAGGCGTTCGCCACGCCGGGCCAGCCCGCGCAGCCCGAGGCGACCTGCCCGGACCGCGGGTACGACTACGCGTACGCGTCCTGCCGCATCGGCTGCGCCTCCGGCGGCTACTGCGCGGCGGGCGGCATCTGCCGCTGCGGCCAGATTCCCTGAGCCGCGCGCCAGGCACGATCGGACGGCCCCGTACCCCACGCGGTACGGGGCCGTTCTGCATCCCTCCCGCATCTGCATCCAAAGCGCCGCGGACCTCCCCGGAAGGGCTGACCACGGCGCAAACGCCTGTCGCGCATCCACTTCCACAAATCGCGCTCAACTATTAGGTTAGGCGCACCGATACTCCATCAGCGAATGGGCGTGGGCCTCCTGGTCCCGCCGTAACGGCAAACCCGTCGAAAGGCGGGGACGCAAAGCTACGAGGCTACCGTGAACGTCCGCGTTCGCCACGCCAGTCGAGCCGCCAAACGCTTACGCCTCCCCACGATGACTCATCGTTCCATCGCGCTGGCCGTGCTGGCCTGCGCCTCCCTGGCCGCGTGCGAGCGCGCGGGCCAATCGCTTCCGTTCGACTCGGCGTCGCAGGAGCCCGTCACGCGCACGGTCCCGGCGTCGGGCGGCACCGTCAGCAGCGCGGCCGGCGCGTCGGTGGAGCTGCCGGCCGGCGCCGTGCCCGCGGGGACGGCGGTGACGCTCACGCCCACGGCCGCGCAGCCGTCCGCCAGCGGCACCGTCGTGTCGCCCTACGCCTTCCAGATCGAACCCGCCGGCCTGGCGCTGCAGTCGCCGGCCGCCGTGGACCTGCGCCTGAACGGCGGCGCGGCCGACGCGTGGCTGGCCTCCGTGGTCGTCAGCACCCCCGCGGGCGTAGTGGAGAACGGCGATGCCAGCGTGGACCTGAACACGGGCCTGCTGCACGGCAAGATCTCCACGCTGGGCACGGTGTCGGCCGTGGTGCCGGACCCCGCCGCCGTGCTGCGCGCGCGGCCGCTGGGCAGCACCCTCGCCGCGTCCGCGACGCCCGCGCCCCGCGCGGCGGCCGTGGGCGCCACCCGTGCCCTGCGCGGCGACTGCGGCCGTCCCGGCAAGCGCTGCAGCGGCCTGGTGGTGGAGGTGAGCGAGCGCCTGCTGAACCTGGTGGACACCGCCGCCGTGCTGTACCCGCAGGTGGCGGGGCAGATCACCATCAACGGCCAGACGGCGTCCGGCTCGCTGGTGCTGGTGTCGCCGCTGCGCGTACGCCTGGGCGCGCGGACCACGGCCACCACCATCCCCAGCCAGATCACCGCCACCGCCACGCCGCAGACGCTGGTGTGGGAGGCGGACGGACGCATCACGCTGAGCAACGTGCGCGTGGTGGGCCGCTCCGGACAGGAGCAGGGCGAGACGATGGCCACCCTCACGGTGGAGTACCAGGGCGCGCAGGCGTGGATTCGCCTGCAGCACCAGTTCGAGGCCGTGGTGGAGACCGGCAATCGCGAGATGGTGACCGTGGCGGCGCAGGTGCCGCTGGACCGCGTGCAGTAAGGAGAACGGGACGATGACGACGATCAAGATCAGCCGCGCCCTTCCCCTTGCCCTGGCGGCCGCGCTCGCGGCCCGCGGCGCGGACGCGCAGACGGCCGTGACCCCCCGCACGCTGGGGATGGGCGGCGCGAGCGTGGCCGCGGCCCGTGGATACGAGTCCCTGTTCCTGAACCCGGCCAACCTGGGCCTGGCGGGCAACACCCGCTGGTCCGTGACCCTCATGCAGCTCACGGCGGGGGCGGAGCTGCGCGGCGCCGCCTTTGGCGACCTGCCGGACCTGGCGGACGTGGACGCCGTGGCGCAGGCGCGCCGCGACGAGATCCTGGCCGGCGTGCCGCTCACCGGCGTGGACGCCGAGGTGGACGTGCGCGTCCCCATCGCCGCCGTGCAGGTGAACCGCGTGGCGCTGGGCGTCTCGTGGGCCGGCCTGTACCGGCAGAACCTGGGGCGCGACCTGGTGGACCTGGTGCTGAACGGGTACGAGACGGGCCGCACGAACTACTCCGTGGGCGGCACGGGCGGCACCCGCGTGAGCTTCCTGGACGTCAGCGCGGGGTACGGGCGCCCCGTGGGCCCCCTGAGCGTGGGCGTGGCGGCGCACTACCTGGCCGGCGGCTCGCTGACGCAGTCGCGCCTGTTCGAGCCCGAGTTCGACCTGGAGGACGAGGACCTGTCCGCCGAGTACCGCGAGGTGTACGCCGAGGGCGGCAACGGCTGGGCGCTGGACGTGGGCGTGGCCGCCGAGCCCGCCCCGGGCGTCACGCTCAGCGCGACCATCAGCAACGTGGCCACGGGGATGTCGTGGTCGGAGGAGCTGCGGACGCGGCACGTGGTGCTGCACCGCGCGGACTTTGACGGCGACGGGCTGGAGGACGCGCTCGGGCGGCTGGACGACAGCGCCGAGGACGTGGATGCCGGCGCCGTACCCGCCACGGTGTACGCCACGGCGGAGGGCCTGTACGACGAGGCGTACCTGCCCGCCACGCTCAACGCGGGCGCCGCGTGGGCCCTGGCCGGCGGACGCACCCGGCTGGCCGCGTCGTACCGCGACGTGCTGACGGCGGGGCGGATGGGGGGCGGATGGCAGCGCGCGGCCGCGTTCGGCGTGGAGCAGCGCATCCCCGTCGTCACGCTGCGGGCCGGCGCGGCCACGGACCTGGACGGCCGGTCGATGCTCTCCGGCGGCCTGTCGCTGGGCCCCCTGCAGCTGGGCGTGGCGCGGACGAGCGGCGCCGCGGACGGCGCCGACGGCAACGGCTGGACGGCCAGCTTTGGCCTCAGCGCCCGCAGCCCCGACGCCCTGCGCTGATCCGCATCCACTCCGCGGACGCAAATCGGCCCCGCGCCTCGAAGGAGGCGCGGGGCCGATTCTATTCGATCCGGAAACAGCTGTTTCCTGAGAGGGCGTTGCCAAACCCGCTTTTCAACGGAACCCAGCGAGCGTCATCCTGAGGGAGCGCCGCGCGTAACGTGAACACGCGCAGGACTTTGACGCGACCGA
>NZ_DASURI010000992.1:0-2354 GCF_036280135.1 Longimicrobium sp. | reverse complement strand
CTCCAGGGCTCGTGTGTCGGACTTGGCGCGCGCATCTTGCTCTGCTCACGGCGGGCGCAGGCACAGCGGATGAAGGACGAGGGAGGAGCCGGATGGCGGAGGGGATGGACGTAGCGGCGGGACCGGCGGAGCCGGCGTGGTGGCAGCGGGGCGTGGTGTACCAGGTCTATCCGCGCTCCTTCCAGGACAGCAACGGCGACGGCGTAGGCGACCTGCGCGGCATCGTCCAGCGGCTGGACTACCTGCAGTGGCTGGGCGTGGACGCGGTGTGGATCAGCCCGTTCTATCCCTCGCCCATGCGCGACTTTGGCTACGACGTCACCGACCACCAGGCGGTGGACCGCGTCTATGGCTCGCTGGTGGACTTTGACCGCATCGTGGCCGAGGCCCACGCGCGCGGCATCCGCGTGATCGTGGACTACATCCCCAACCACACCTCCGACGGCCACCCCTGGTTCGTCGCCAGCCGCGCCGCGCGCCACAACCGCAAGCGCGACTGGTACGTGTGGCGCGACCCGGCGCCCGGCGGCGGCCCGCCCAACAACTGGCGCAGCGCGTTCGGCGGCAGCGCGTGGGAGTGGGACGAGCCCACGGGCCAGTACTACCTGCACACCTTTCTGCGCGAGCAGCCGGACCTGAACTGGCGCAACCCCGCCGTGGAACTGGAGATGCTGGACGTGCTGCGCTTCTGGCTGGGGCGCGGCGCCGACGGCGTGCGGGTGGACGCCATCCAGGTGGTGATGAAGGACGCCGAGTTCCGCGACAACCCGCCCAACCCCGACTACCGCGAGGGTATCGACGACCCGTACGACGCCCTGCTGCGCGTTCACTCCGCCGACCGGCCCGAGATCCACGGGCTCATCGCGCGGATGCGGGAGCTGGTGGAGCAGTACGGCGACCGCGTGCTCATCGGCGAGATCTACAACGAGGTGGACCGGCTGATGGCGTACTACGGCGAGGGCGGCCGGGGTGTGCACTTTCCCTACAACTTCCAGCTCATCAAGCTGCCGTGGGACGCGCGCACCATCGACGCGGCCGTGCGGCGCTACGAGTCACTGCTGCCGCCCGGCGCATGGCCCAACTGGGTGCTGGGCAACCACGACCGGCACCGCGTGGCCAGCCGCGTGGGCGCGGCGCAGGCGCGGGTGGCGGCCATGCTGCTGTTCACCCTGCGCGGCACGCCCACGCTGTACTACGGCGACGAGATCGGGATGCACGACGTGGAGATCCCGCCGGACCGCGTGCAGGACCCCTGGGAAAAGAACCTGCCCGGCCGCGGCCTGGGGCGCGACCCGGAGCGCACGCCCATGCAGTGGAGCGCCGAGCCCGCCGCCGGCTTCACGACCGGCGAGCCGTGGCTGCCCGTGGCGCCGGACTTCGCGGCGAACAACGTGCTGGCGCAGCGCGCGGACCCGGCCAGCATGCTCAGCCTGCACCGCGCGCTCATGGACCTGCGCCGCCGCGAGCCCGCGCTGCACGTGGGCGGCTGGGCGCCCGTGGACGCGGACGGCCCCGTGCTGGCCTACCTGCGCACGCACGGCGACACGCGCTTTCTCGTCGCCCTCAACCTCTCCGCCGAGCCGGCGTCACTGGACTTCGACGGCGGGGGCGAGGTGGTGCTGGGCACGCTGCCGGACGGAGAGGCGCGGCGCGTGGGCGGCGGAGCGATCGAGCTGCGCGGCGACGAAGGCGTGATCGTCCGACTGGACGGCCGATGAAGGTGCCGGCGGACATCGCGGAGCGCATCCGCGGCGAGGTGGACCTGGGGTTCGAGGTCGACGCGGATGGCCGCGCTGTCAGCGGGTTTCGGGCAGTGGGGCGGCGGCGAGTATCCGCCGCCGGGGTACGTGGCGTGGAACCGGAGGTGGGCAACGGCGACACGTACGGCTTCTACTGACCCATTGGCCGCGAGGACGGGCCGCCGCTGGTCTGCACGGTAGTGCTCGCGGACCCGCCGGGCACCCCGCAGCGGCAACCTGGCGCGCGCATTGGGAGGCGATGCGCGACGACCTGCGGCGCGCCGGCCTGGACGCACGCCTCCCCGCGATCCCGGGCTCCTGGTCGTCCATCGGATGATGCGCATCACCGCCGCGGTTGCAGGCTGTCCCCTGTAACCCGTCCCCCGTCCCCGCTGTTCAAAGAGGCCGCCCCCGATTCGGGGACGGCCTCTCGCGTACATCCATCCGTTCGGCGGAACCGAGCGTCAGGGCTGCACGCCCAGCGCCCGCAGCCGCTCCTGCGCCTGCCGGTTGTTGGGCTGCGCGGCCAGCACGCGCCGGTACTGCTCGATGGCGCGGTCGCGCTCGCCCAGGCCTTCGTAGACGCGGCCCAACTCCATGGCCACGCCCGTGGAG
>NZ_DASURI010000991.1:0-7708 GCF_036280135.1 Longimicrobium sp. | reverse complement strand
AGCGCCCGCGCTTCAGTGGCGCCGTGGGCCTGCAGCGCTTCGGCGCGGGCGACGGCGGCGGGAGCGTGGGCCTGACCCTGGGCGGATCGGTGACGCTGCCGTCCACGGCGCGCCGCGCCAACCAGGCCGCGCTCGCGTCCGCCGACGCGGAGATCGCGGCCGCCACGGCGGAGCTCGACGCCGCCGTGGCCTTGACGCGGGCGGAGCTCGCGGCGGCGCGGGAGCGCTACGAGGCCGCGCGCGTCCGCCTGTCCGCCTTTGACGCGGCGCTGCTGCGCGGCGCGCGCGAGGAGCGGGAGGCGGCGCTGGCCTCCTTTCGCACGGGCGAGCTGAGCCTGATGGAGCTGCTGGACTTTGAGCGGGCGCTGGCCCGCGCCGAGACGGAGCGGCTGCGGAGCGCGGTGGATGCCGCGAACGCCCTGGCCGATCTCTACGCCGCCGGCGCCGTCGGCGATGACCACGATGCGCCCGCCGACCGCGGAGGGAACGATGACTGATGGATGGATGGGGATGATCCGCCGCGCCGCGCGCCTGGCGCTCGTCGCCGCCCTGCTGGCGCTCCCCGCCTGCGGGGACGACGCGGCGCCGGAGACGAAGGCGGGACGGACGGAATCCGCCGACCACGCGGGCGAACCGGCGAACGGCGAGGCGGAGCACGCGGGGGAGGACGAGCACGCGGAGCAAGGGCGCGTGACGCTCACCGAGGCCGCCTATCGCACCGCCGGGATCCAGGTGGAGCCCGTCGTCGCGGAGGGGGTCGCCGCCGCCGGATCGGGGCTGCAGGTGCCGGGGCAGGTGGAGTTCGAGCCGGAGCGCGTGGCCGTCGTCTCGCCGCGCGCGGCCGGGCGCATCGAGCGGCTGGTCGTGGTGGAAGGCGACCGGGTGCGCGCGGGGCAGACGGTGGCGCTCATCAGCAGCCGCGAGTTCCTGACGGCGCAGAACGACCTGGTGCAGGCCGTCCGCCGCGCCCGCGTGCTGGCGGGGACGCGGGACGCGGCCGGCGCGGACGCGCTGGCCGACGCCGCGCGCCGGCGGCTGCGGCTGCTGGGCGTGGGCGACGGGGCCCTCGGCCGCATCGCCTCCACGGGCGAGATCGGCGCGCTCATGCCGGTGCCCGCGCCGTTCAGCGGCAGCATCGTGGAGGCGCGGGCCCTGGCGGGGCAGGCGGTGGAGGCCGGGACGCCGCTCTTTACGATCGCCGACCTCTCCTCCGTGGACGTGGCGGCGGAGGTCCCCGAGCGCAGCATGCCCCTGCTCCGCATCGGCCAGCGGGCCACGATCACGCTCGCGGCCTATCCCGCGCTCCGCTTCGAGGGGCGCGTGGAGCGGCTGCGCGACCAGCTGGATCCCGCCACGCGCACCGTCCGGGCCATCATCCACGTCCCCAACCCGGAGCGGGCGCTGCGGCCGGGGATGTTCGCCGGCGTGACGCTGGACGCGCCGGCGGAGGCCGCGCTGCGGACCGACGCGGCCACGCTGCTCGTGATCCCCGAGACCGCGCTCGTCACGGAGGGCGAGGCCCGCTACGTCTTCGTGGAGGTCGCCCCGCGCACCTTCGAGCGCCGCGCCGTGGAAGTGGAGGCGCTGAGCGCGCCGGGCTCCACCGTGCCCGCCGTGGGCCGCGTGGCCGTGCGCGCCGGGCTCACGGCCGGGGAGCGGATCGCCGTCTCCGGCGCCTTTACCCTCAAGTCGGAGATGGGCAAGGCCGGCTTCGAGCACGGCCACTGAGGGGGGGCGATCATGATCGACAAGCTGATCGCCTGGGCCGTCCGCAACCGGGGCGCGGTCCTGTTCGGCATCCTGGCGCTGATCGCGGCCGGCACCTGGGCCCTCCGGACCCTGCGCGTGGACGCGTTCCCGGACCTGACCGACGTGCAGGTGCAGGTGCTGGTGGAGGCTCCCGGCCTTTCGCCCGTGGAGGTGGAGCGGCTGGCGACCGCGCCCGTCGAGGTCGCCATGGGGGGCCTGCCGCGCGTGACGCAGGTGCGCTCGGTGAGCAAGTACGCCTTTGCCGCGGTGACGATCGTCTTCGAGGAGGGCGTGGACCTGTACTTCGCGCGCACCCTGGTGGCCGAGCGGCTGCAGGGGGTGCGCGCGTCGCTGCCCCCGGCCGCCGAGGCGCAGATGGGGCCCATGTCCGCCGCCAACAGCGAGATCTACTTCTACACGCTGGAGGGCGGCGGCAGGGACGTGATGGAGCTGCGCACCCTCCACGATCGGCTGGTAAAGCCGCAGCTGCGCGCCGTGCCGGGCGTGGCGGAGGTGAACTCGTTCGGCGGCCACGTGCGGCAGGTGCAGGTGGTCATCCGCCCGGAGGCGCTGGCCAGCTACCGGCTTACCCTGCACGACGTGGTGACGGCCATCGAGGCCAACAACGCCGTCGCGGCCGGCGGCTACCTGGAGCACCGCGACGAGCAGTACATCCTGCGGGGCCTGGGGCAGGCCGTGGGGCCCGGGGACCTGGCCCGCACCGTCATCCGCTCCAGCGAGGCGGGCGTGCCCGTGCTGGTGGGCGACGTGGCGGACGTGGGATACGGCGCGGAGCTGCGCCAGGGCGCCGTCAGCCGCGACGGCCGGGGCGAGGTGGTGAGCGGCCTGGTGCTGATGCTGCGCGGCGGGAACGGCCGCGAGGTGGTGGCCCGCGTCCGCGAGCGGGTGGAGCAGGTCAACCGCTCGCTGCCCACGGGCGTGCGCATCCGCCCCTACTACGACCAGGCGGACCTGGTGAACGGCACCCTGCGCACGGTGCGGCGCAACCTCCTCGAGGGCGGCTTCCTGGTCATCGCCGTGCTGCTGCTCTTTTTGGGCAACGTGCGGGCGGCGCTCGTCGTGGCGCTCACCATCCCCTTCTCCCTGCTGTTCGCGTTCCTGGGAATGCGGTGGCTGGGCCTCTCCGCCAACCTGATGAGCCTGGGGGCCATCGACTTCGGGATGATCGTGGACGGCTCGGTGGTGATGGCCGAGCACTACGTCCGCACGCTGCACGAGGACGAGGCGCGCGGCGACCTGCCGCGCGACTACGCGGGCCTGGCCCGGCGGCTGGTCGAGGCGGGGCGCGAGGTGGCGCGGCCCATCGCGTTCGGCGTGCTCATCATCATGCTGGTCTACGTGCCCATCGCCACGCTGCAGGGGCTGGAGGGGCGCATGTTCCGGCCCATGGCCATCACCGTCGCCATCGCGCTCCTGGGCTCGCTGGTGCTGGCGCTGGCGTGGGTGCCGGCCGCGGCCACGCTGGCCTTTCGCCGGGGCGCGCGGGAATCGGGGTACGCCGTGCGCCTGGCCGCGTGGCTGGACCGCCGGTACGCGCCGCTGCTGGCCCGCGTGATGCGCCGGCCCGGGGCCACGCTCGCGTGCGCCGCCGCCCTGTTCGCCGGTTCGGTGCTGCTGGTGCCGGCGCTGGGGACCGAGTTCCTGCCGGAGCTGGACGAGGGCTCCCTCGTCGTCCAGGCCCTGCGCGACCCGAGCGTCTCGCTGACGCGGTCGGTGGAGATGCAGCGCGAGATGGAGCGCACCCTCCGCATGTCGCCGGAGGTGACCACCGTGGTGAGCCGCGTGGGCCGCGCGGAGATCGGCAGCGACCCCATGGGGCTGCACCAGGCCGACGTCTTCGTGATGCTCAAGCCCCGCGCGCAGTGGCGGCCGGGGCTGACCAAGGCGGCGCTCCAGGCGGAGATGGAGCACCGGCTGGGCGGGCGCGTGCCGGGGATGGGCTTCGTCTTCACGCAGCCCATGGCCATGCGGCTGGACGAGCTCATCAGCGGCGTGCGCGGCGACCTGGCCGTAAAGGTCTTTGGGGACGACCCGGAGCGGAACCGGCGGGCGGCGGAGCGCGTGGCATCCGTCGTCCGCTCCGTCCCCGGCGCGGCCGAGGTGCAGGTGGAGGCCACGGAAGGGCAGGGATACCTGAACGTGCGGATGGACCGCGCGGCCATGGCGCGCTTCGGCATCCCCATGGAGGAGATGCAGGAGGCGCTGGAGACGGCGGTGGGCGGCCGGCCCGTGTCGCAGGTGGTGGACGGCGCCTACGTGCTGGACGTCGTCGTCCAGTACCCCGCCGAGCTGCGGACGTCCGTCGAGGCCATCGGCGCCATCACGGTGCCCTCGCCGGGGGGCGCGCGCATCGCCCTGGCGCGGGTCGCGGACATCCGCCTGGAGTCCGGGCCCGTGCAGGTGAGCCGCGAGCAGGCGCAGCGGCTGGTCGTGGTCTCCGCCAACGTCTCCGGCCGCGACCTGGGCGGCTTCGCGCGGGACGTGCAGGCGGCGGTGGCGGCGCGGGCGGACCTGCCCGACGGCGTGTTCCTGGACTTTGGCGGGCAGTTCGAGAACCAGCAGCGGGCCATGGCGCGGCTCCGGATCGTGGTGCCGCTCTCCATCGCCCTCATCGCGCTGCTGCTCTACGTCTCGCTGCGGTCGTGGACGCTGGCGGGGCTGGTGCTGGCCAACCTGCCGTTCGCGGCCGTGGGCGGGATCGCGGCGCTGTGGCTGCGCGGGCTGCACCTGTCCGTCTCGGCCTCCATTGGCTTCATCGCGCTCTTTGGCGTGGCGGTGCTCAACGGGCTCGTCCTGCTGACGACGGTGCAGCGGCGGCGGCAGGAGGGCGCCGGCGCGGCGGAGGCGGCCGTGGCGGGCTCGCGCGAGCGGCTGCGGCCCGTGCTCATGACGGCCACGGTGGCCAGCATCGGCTTCATCCCCGTCGCGCTCTCGCACGGCACGGGCGCCGAGGTCCAGCGCCCGCTGGCCACGGTGGTGATCGGCGGCCTGGCGACGTCCACGCTGCTGACGCTGCTGGTCCTCCCCACGCTCTACGCCTGGATCGAGGGCCGGCGGGAGCGCCGGGCCGCGCGCAAGGCGGCGCGTACCGCGGGGGCGTGACGGACGGGCGGTGCCGGGCCCGGGGACCCGGCACCGCGTCCTCTTTCCCGGGATCCGACCTCCGCGCGGACCGGACGGCCGACGGGACGGCGGGTGGGGCCGCGGACAGCGATCCGTGCGCCCCATCCGCCGCGGTGTTTCCACGGCTACCCGTCCGCCGCGCCGCATGGGCACGCTTCTTGGTCCTGCCCCACCCTCGCGTGGCCGGCCGGGGGGACGAGGGAAGGAGGGAACGATGCTGATCACGGATCTTCCATGAACGAACTGGCCGACGGCTCGCGGGTTCGCGCCGCCCTCTCGGCGCAGGAGGCGAAGGATCTCGCCATCGCCGTCCGGGCGATGTCGCGCCGGGTGCGGGACGCGCAGGCCCAGCGAAAGGAGACGCGCACCGGGACCGGGCCGCTGGCGGGTGAAGCGCCGCTCCTGCGCGGCGAGCAGGCCCGCGCCCTGCTGGAGCGGTGCGCCGCCGCGCGCGAAACGGCCCGGTACCTTGCCGCCTCGGCGAGGGCCGCGCGGCACGCCGCCGGGGAACAGGTGCAATGGCTGAGGGGGCGGAGAGCGGATGACGGCGTTCCGCCCGCGCGTCCGGGCGAGTCGCCGCTGGCGATGCGGCAGCCCTGGCACCGCGAGGAGGAACGATGATCGCGCCGCGCGTCCCGCCGGCCGGCGACGCCGTGATGGTCCGCACGGGGCCGCGGACCCGCCCGCGACCCGTCCTGAAGGCGGCGCGGCCGGATGAACGAGCGTCGGGCTGAACGAGGGGGCGCGGGAGGACGCGCGGCGGGGCGCCGGACGAGATCCGGCGCCCCGCCGTGTTTCCGTACCCTTCCATGCGGTTCCGCGCCGGGCGTCCGGGGCGCCGGAGGCCGACCGGCCCCGTCCCCACGACGCGCTCAGCGACCGCGAGGAGGAGGTGCTGCGCCGAACGACGAGGAGAGTGTTGATTCGCCGCTGCGAACGTCTCCCTGGCCCCGGCGTGACGCCGACGGGAGCGGGGTCTACCGCACCGCGGCCCCCGGGTCGCCGTAGACGGTGTAGGCCAGCCAGGTGGGATCGTTGTCGGAGCGGATGGCCAGCCGGGCCGCGCGCACGGCGGCGCCCAGCCCCTTTCCGGCGCGCAGCTCGCGGTAGAAAGCGCGCGAAAAGGCGCTGGCCGTCTTGTCCGAGATGGACCAGTACGCCCCTACGAAGGCGCCCGCGCCGGCCTCGAGGAACTGCCGGGCCCATCCGCCCGCGCCCACCAGGGTAAAAGCGCCGCGGGCCCCGTGGCACGAGTTCAGGAACACCAGCGGCTGCGACCGTCCCAGGTTGTGCGCGTCGCCGCTGATCTCGTCGGCGCGCAGGTCCTCCCTTGCTTCCAGCACGATGGAGGAGCGGTCGGCGTTGGGACCCCGCCTGACCCCGTGGCCGCTGAAGTGGAACCCGTCGAAGCTGCCGGTGGCGAGCGCCCTTCGCACGTCCAGGTAGCGGGCCGGGATCTCGCTCACGGCGCCTCCCTCCGCGGCCAGCGAGAGGAGGAACTCCCGCTCCTCCCGCACGGCGGGCAGCCTGGGGTCGCGCGGCATCACCAGGGCCAGGTTGTCCAGCGTGAGCCACGGGCAGCCCGGCACGCCCGGGATCCACCGGGTGATCTCGAACGCCTCGCAAAAGAACGGGCCCTCGACCACCTTGCCGTCCTGCATCCCCGTCAGGCGGCACAGCTCCCAGGGGATCCACGCCTCCTCGGAGTAGATCTGCACCGAGGCGATGCGGTGGCGGTGCTCCCAGAGGAGCGCCCGCAACTCCGCGGGGAAGATGGACTCGAACAGCCGCGTGCCCTTTCCCTCCAGCTTGCGTGCCACCAGCGCTGGCGAATAGTCCGGCCGGTGGCCGATCTCCTCGATGTCGGCGAAGAAGTCCTCGAAGTACCGCAGCGGCTCCATCCCCAGCGGCACGGGCCCGAACTCCTTGTGCGTAAGCCGGAGCGCCGCGTCGCGCGCCGTCGCGCGGATGCTGAGGGACGGGCCGCGCAGCGCGTCGCGCTGCTCCACGATGAGCAGCGACAGGTCAGGCGCGGCGGACGGACCAGCGCCCAGCGCGCCCGCCGCCCGCAGCACGGGCGCCGGTGCCGCGTCGGGCCCTGCCTCGGCCGCCGGGTGGATCACCGTCTCCAGGCGCGGGAGGGCGCCCAGGAAGCGTCCCCCGTGCAGCGCGAACACCCGGACCACGCCGGGGCCGGGGCGCACGGCGCGCAGCCGGAACCGCGCGTGCGCGGGAGCGCCGCCGTCCACGGAAACGGAGAGGATGGTGGTGTCGTTCCCCTCCACCTCGAAGCCCTCGCGGGCCAGCACCACCACCTCCAGCGCGGCGCCGCCCGGCAGGTCCACGGGCAGGGGCGACGGGTCCGCCCCGACCTCGACCTCGAGGAGCACCGTCTGGCCGACCGTCGTCTCCCCCGGCATCTCCGCCCGGAGGTACCGCGACGCCGTCCCGTCGCCGCGGCGCGAGTGCCGGAGTGCCTGGTCGGTGAGCATGAATCGCGTGTCGCGGCCGGAGAGGCGGCCGGGCTCAAAGACGCCGGCGAGCACGCCGTCCTCCATCACCAGGCAGGTCTCGCGCCCCGCCATCGCGCCGGCGCGCGACCGGACGGGCACGGCGTGACGAGCGTGCGTCAGCCCGCTTTCCTGGAGCGGCGCGGATCCGTCGGCGCCCGCGGTCCTTTCCTCGAAGTCCCGCGCGGATACCAGGTAGTAGTCCGGCGCGTCGCCCAGGGCGATCACGAGGTGGCGCGCGCTGGTTTCGTCCAGCAGCCGGCGCGCCTGTTCCACGGAGCGCAGGCCGCCGACCACCAGGAAGC
>NZ_DASURI010000990.1:0-7667 GCF_036280135.1 Longimicrobium sp. | reverse complement strand
ACCCTGGGGGAGGTTGAACTTGTGCCTCATCCTCACTGGGTGCGCCAAGCGGCGAACGACACCTCACGAAGGGGGGTTGCCAAACCTGCCTCTTAACGGAGGTCAGGGAGCGTCATCCTGAGGGAGCGGCCGCGCGTAAATGAACGGGCCGCAGCACGTTGGCGCGACCGAAGGATCTTGTGTGCGAAGCGACAAGCCGGCCCTGGTGCGCGCAGTCCATTTGTCGCTTTGCGGGCAAGATCCTTCGTCGCCGCCATGGAATCGGCGCAAGCCGGTTTTGCGCGGCGGCTCCTCAGGATGACGCGTTCGGGGCAATGTTGGGCAACACCCTCTCAGCACGACGCTTCGGGGATGACGGCGATGACGGTGCCCAGGGCACGCCCATGCGTCCTGCCGCTCACCCGTGCTCACGGCGCAGGGTTTGCGCGCGGTCCTGCCGGCTTCGCCAGACGGAGCGGAGGGGCGCCGCGCGACGTGCGCGGACCCGCGGATGTGGACCACTTCGGTTGAGGGGGGGATGATGGGCAACGTTCGACTGTTGATCGTCTACTACAGCACCTACGGCACCAACCACGCGATGGCGGAAACGGCCGCCGAGGCGGCGCGCGAGGCGGGCGCGGAGGTGCGCGTGGTGAAGTGCCGCGAGACGGCGCCGGAAGGGGTGGTGAACGGGCAGGACGCGTGGCGCGCGCAGGCCGAGCGCACGGCGCACGTCCCCGAGGCCACGCCCGACGACATGGCGTGGGCCAACGCGTACCTCTTCAGCGCGCCCACGCGCTACGGCGTGATGGCCAGCCAGATGCGTGCGTTCATCGACACGCTGGGGCCGCTGTGGGCGGAGGGCAAGCTGGCCAACAAGGCGGCCAGCGCCATGACCAGCGCGCAGAACCCGCACGGCGGCCAGGAAACCACGCTGCTGTCGATGTACGTGACGTTCATGCACTTTGGCTGCGTCCTGGTGCCGCCCGGGTACACGGACCCCGTGATCTACGCCAGCGGCGGCAACCCGTACGGCACCACGTTTTCCGCCGGCAAGCCGCTGGACGACGCGACCAAGGCCTCCATCCGCCACCAGGCCACCCGCCTGGTGCAGGTGGCCGAGCAGCTGGCCGGCGGCGCGTCCTGACGCAATCCATCGCTTGAACGGAAGACGGAGCCGGCGGAGGATCATCCTCCGCCGGCTCCGTCGTTTCCACGCAAGGGCAGGGAAGCGGCCTACTTGAGCCCCACCCCGGCGCGCATGGTCTTGGTGATGGACTGCTTCGACGTCCAGTAGCCGTCCCACGGGTCCGCCTTGAGCTTTGCCAGGCGCTTGACGACGGCGTCCGGCGTGAAGGCGTCCGGGTCCAGCTTTGGATTCAGCTCCTCCCACGCGAGAGGGACGGAGATGGCGGCCGTGGGCTTGGCGCGCACGCACAGCGCGCCTACCGACGTGGCCCCGCGGCCGTTGCGCAGGTAGTCGATGAAGATCTTTCCCTTGCGCGCGGCGATGGTCGCCTTGATGAGATACTTGCCCGGGTTGCGTGCGCTCAGGTCGGCGGAGAACGCCTTGGTGAACTCCTTCACGTCGTCCCAGCCGGCGCGGCGGGCGAGGGGGACGACCACGTGCAGCCCCTTGCCGCCCGTCGTCTTGACCCAGCTGTCCAGCCCCAGCTCCGCCAGCCGCTCGCGCACCTGGAACGCGGACGCCACCGTGCGCGCCCACGGCACGTCCGGCGCGGGGTCCAGGTCGATGACGAAGCGGTCCGGCTTTTCGAAGCTCTGCCGCTTGGCGTTGCTGGTGTGCATCTCCAGGACGCCCATCTGCACCATCCCCACGAGGCCGGCCACGCTGTCCACGTAGGTGTAGACCTTCTCGTCGCCGTCGTTCTCGGCGATGGGGACGCGGCCGATGGAGGCGTGAAAGTGCTGGTCGCCATGCTTCTGGTAGAAGCAGTCGCCGGCCAGCCCGTCCGGGCAGCGGACGAGCGTGAGCGGGCGGTCCTGCACGTGCGGCAGCATCCACTCGCCGGCGGCCTCGTAGTAGCGCGCCAGGTCCAGCTTGGTGATGCCCAGGGCAGGGTAGAGCACCTTGTCGGGGCTGCTGACGCGCACGCCCTGCACGTCCACGTCCTTGGCCTTGACGCCGCGGGCCCGCGCGGCGGGTGCCTGCGTGGAAGGGGGGACCGGGCGCGTGCGGGCGGCCGGGTGCTCGTCGCGCGTGGCGCGCTCGGCACCGCGGGCGCGGCCCGTTGCCTTCGGCGCATCGGACTTCGTGGCCGGCGCGGCGCCGTCGGGCAGGGCGGAGGGGTTCTCGCGGACCACGTCCGTCGCGGGCTTGTCCTCGCGCAGCCCCTGGAAGACGGGGTGGCGGATCTTGCCCTCGTCCGTCCACTCGGTGAAGGCGATCTCGCAGACCAGCTCCGGCTCGATCCAGGTCACGTCCCTGGGTCCGCGGCCGCGGCGGCCCAGGTCGGAGAAGGGCGAATCGGCCCGTGTGAGCTCCTTGAGCCGCGCGTGCACCTCGCGCAGCCGCGCCTCGTCGAAGCCCGTGCCCACCTTGCCGGCGTACACCAGGTTTCTCTTCTCGTCGTGCACGCCCAGCAGCAGCGCGCCAAAGTGCGAGCGCGACCCCTTGGGCTCGCTGAACCCGCCGATGACGAACTCCTGGCGCAGCAGGCACTTGACCTTGAGCCACTCCTTGGTGCGCTTGTGGACGTAGAGGGAATCCGCGCGCTTGCTCATGATCCCCTCCAGCCCCATCCCGCACGCCTGCCGGTAGAACGCCTCGCCGCGGCCCACGATGTGGTCGCTGAAGCGCACGGCGCCGTCGCCCGCGCCGGCCAGCAGCGTGCGCAACGCTTCCTTGCGGGCGAGCAGGGGAGACCGCCGCAGGTCCATCCCGTCCACGTACGCCAGGTCAAAGGCGTAGAAGACGAGCTCGGCGCCGCGGCCGGAGTTCAGCACGTTCTGCAGGGCCTGAAAGCTCGTGCGGCCCTCACGCGTGAGCACCACGAGCTCGCCGTCCAGCACGGCGTTCTTCGCGGGAAGCGCGGCCAGGGCGCGCGCCGTGTCGGGAAAGCGATCCGTCCAGTCGTTGCCGTTGCGGGTGATGAGGCGCGCCTCGCCCTTTTGCAGCATGACGACGAGGCGGTAGCCGTCGTACTTGATCTCGTGGATCCACTCGTCGCCGGCGGGCACCTCGTCAACGAGGGTGGCCATCTCCGGCGTGAACGGAGCGGGGAAGGCCGCCTTGCGCGCGCCGGGCACGCCCTCGGCGGGGGAGGGCCCCGCGGATTTCGACGCGGACTTCGCGGCCGTTTTCGACGCGGTCTTTCCAGCCGTTTTCGACGCGGACTTCGCCGGCTTCTTCGCGGCCGTGTCCGCCGCCTTTTTCGGCTTGGACGGCTTTCCGTCGCGGATGAGCGCCTCGGCGGCGGGGGCTTTCGAATCCCAGCGGGCGTCGGCGTCGGCGGCGATCTCGTCCATCGTGCGCCCGGTGGCCACGCTGGTCATCATCTCCTCGGTGATGATGCCCTCGGCCTCGGGGCGGGCGACGTCGTCGTCCTCCTTGAAGAGCAGCCACTGCTCCTTCTGGCCCTCCTCGCCGCGGCGGGAGCGGACGAGGTGCCATCCGCCCCGCAGCCGCTCGCCGTCCAGGTGAAAGCGAAGGTGGCCCTTTCGGTACGCCTTGTGGGGATCGTCGTCCGGCGTCCACGTGCCGCGGTCCCACAGCATGACCGTCCCGCCGCCGTACTCCTTCTTGGGGATGATCCCCTCGAAGACGCCGTACTCGATGGGGTGGTCCTCCACATGGACGGCCAGGCGTTTGACGCCGGCGTCCAGGCTGGGCCCCTTGGGCACCGCCCACGACTTGAGGACGCCGTCCAGCTCCAGGCGAAAGTCGTAGTGCAGGTGGCTGGCGGCGTGCTTCTGGATGCAGAAGGAGAGCACGTCCCCGGAGCGGTGGACGTGCCCTTCTGGTTCAGCGGTGACGCGAAAGTCGCGCTTGCGCTTGTATTCGTCGAGCCCCATTCAGGCGCCCCCTCAGGCGGTCTTGGCCGTCTTGCCGCGCGGCTTGGCCGGCGCGGTGGAAGGCGCCGCCTTGCCCTTGGCGGCGGGCTTGGACGCGCTCTCCTTGGCCGCGGACGCCTTGGCCGGCTTCGACGACTTGGCGGGCGCGGCCTCCACGGCATCGTCCGCGTCGCCGAGATCGAAGTCGTCCACCTCGGCGGCCGCCTTCTTCGACTTGCGGGGGCGGCGTTCCGTGTCGGCGGCGATGCGGTCGCGGCCGGTGGTGGCCTCCACGCTGCGCTTGAGCAGGGCCATGATGTCGATGACGTCGCCGCCCTCGGCCGCCACGTCGTCCACGGGCGTCTCGTCGGGCGCGTCCGTCTGGCCACTCTCGATGCGCGCCTGGATGAGCTGCATCAGGTCGCCGCGGTACGTGTCGGTGTAGCGCTCCGGCTCCCACTCGGCCGTCATCCCCTCGATCAGGCGCTCGGCCATCTCCAGCTCGCGCTCGTTGATCCCCATGTCCGTGAGCTCGCCCTGGGGCACGTCCAGGTCGTCGGCGGCGCGGATCTCGTTGGGATACCGCAGGATCTCCAGCACCAGCACGTCGTCCTGGGGGATGACGGCGGATAAATATTCACGGGAACGAATGACGACTTTGGCGATGCCCACCTTGTTGGTGCGCCTGAGCGCCTCGCGCAGCAGTGCGTAGCCCTTGGACACCGCCTTGCTCTTGCCGATGGGGCCCAGGTAGTAGGGCTTGTCGAGGTAGACGGGCTTGATGTCGTCCATGTCGACGAAGTCCGTGATCTCCACGGTCTGCGTCTTTTCGGGGTTTGCGCGCTTGAGGTCTTCGTCGCTCAGGACGACGTAGTGGCCGCTCTCGTACTCGTAGGCCTTTACGATCTCCTCGGACTCGACCTCGTCGCCCGTGGTCTTGTTGTACTTGCGGTAGCCGATGGGCGACATGTTCCGCCGGTCCAGCTGGCGAAAGCTCAGCTCGTCGGGCGACGCGGCCGTGAACAGGCCCACGGGGATGTTCACCAGTCCGAAGCTGATGCTGCCTTTCCAGATTGCGCGCGCCATGTCGGTTGCTCCTTGGGGATATGGGAACGACCCAAGGAGCAAGCTTTGCTCCACTTCGTATAATACACGTTATGTAAACTAGAGGCTGTGGAGAAGTGTGGAAAACGCAGAAGGCGCGTGGGAATCTCCCCCGCTCCTCGCGAAAGGCCGCCGGCGGGTGGCGGATGGGGCGTCCGCGCGGTGGCGGAACGTGGGTGAGGGGTCGAAATCGCGAAAATCGCCCTGCAATCGATTCTCGCCCCGTGAGGCGTGTGGTTGGTCTCGTGGGCGGCGGATCGCGCGTCCTGCGCGATTTTCGAAGGCCGGTTTTGCGGCTGCGTCATGCCGAATCCCGGTTTGGAGTCCATGCGGGCGCCCCGGATGACCCAGGATGGCCATTGAGGCGTCGTCCGGCGGATCGGCTCGTCCGCGGGGCTGGATGTCGTCGATCGCGGCGCCGGGGGCGGCCGGATGGAGCGTTCGGCGCGATCCGCAGGCACCCGGATGATCCCGGCGATTCCAGTCGCCGCCGGAAATCGCGAACTCCGTCTTTCGCGCGATGGGCCGCAGCGTGCCGGATGCGCCGCGAATTGCGGGGCGCGTGTGCCCCACGTGTGTCATTCTCGCTCTGCTGATTCGGCGGAAAGTTTGGGAAGTGGACTCTTCCGGCGCGGAGCTGGTCCAGGTGGATCGGTAACGGATGCGTGATCGCGTACGGGGTTCCCCGCTCCGTCGTCTCTCGTTACACGTGCTTCGGATCAACGGCCACCGTCCCGCATCAGATGATTTGTCCGCGGTTGGCTCGGCGTCATCCCGTTCGGCAGCGGGTGATCTCTCGATTGCGCATCGGGTCGTGTGATCGCGGCGCGGCCCCAGCCGGAGCGAATAAATTCGCCGCTGGAAAGGCACGAAGTCCGCCTGCGCGGACTGCCCCAGAGAGGGTTGGTGGAGTACACCGCCGGTCACCTGCGCGCCGATCGCAGCGTATCCAAGTTTACATAACTATCCTGTGGAGATGTTGAAAAGCCCCGTCCGAACATCGTCGGACGGGGCTATGGCATTCCGGAGAGCGGGTTTGCCCGCGCAAGGCCGTTGCAGGCTATTCCCTATTCCCTATTCCCTGCCGTTCGCCGTCACATCGCCGCCAGCAGCCGCCGGGCCTCCTCGGCCAAGTCGTCGCGGCCGCCGGCCACGGATTGCAGCGCGTCGCGCGCGGCGGGCGTGTGCAGGCGCGAGATGGCGTTCAGCGCGGCGATCTTGGGGCGCGTGGCCTTCTTGAGCGTGAGCAGCGAGCGCTTGTTCACCACGCCCAGCAGCGGCGGTAGCCCCTCCGGCGAGCCGATGCGGCCCAGCGCGGCGGCGGCCATGCACTGCAGCTCCTCGTCGGAGTCGCTCAGCAGGCGCGCCAGGAACGGGACGGCCGCGGCATCGCCCAGGGTGCCCAAGCCGTGGATGGCCTCGCGGCGCACCAGCCGCTCGCCATCGCCCAGCAGGTCCACCAGCACCCGCATGGCCCCGCGCCCGCCCAGCGCCGCCGCGCCGCGCGCCGCCTCCACGCGCACGCCGGCGTCGCGATGGCCGGCGGCTTCCGCGGCCCAGCGGCGGGCCAACTCGGGGTCCACGCCCGCCTGGCCGGCCAGCTCCAGCAGCGTGCGCGTCTTCACGGGGCCGGGGTCCTGCACGGCGTGCGCGATCAGCTTGTCGGCCTGCCCCTCCACGCCGATGAGCGCGCGGAAGACGGCGGCCTTGAGCTCGGGGTCCGCCGTGCGGTGCAGCAGCCCCTCGAGCATGAGGAGCGCGTCGGCGCCCATGAAGACGAAAAAGCGCAGGATGCGCTCGCGCTCGGCGCCGCCGTACGGCAACAGCTCCGCCAGCCGGTGCAGCGTGTCGGGCGTCCCCGCCCGGCGCAGGGCCTGGACGGCCGCCTCGCGGAAAAAGCGGTTGCGGTCCGGGCGCTCGGCCTCGCGCATCAGCGCGTCCAGCAGCTCCACGGCCTGCCCGTGCGAGTCCGAGCGGACCAGGGACAGCGCCGTGCGCGCGGCCGCGTCCGCCAGCTCGTCGAAGCGCGTGACGTTCTCCGCCTCGTGCAGCAGCCGCGGCAGGGCTTCCGCCTGGTCCACGGGGCCGGTGCCCGTGGCGCGGAAGAAGTGGTACATGTCGCTGCTGGGCGGCTCGTCGCGCGGGGGCTCCCCCGCCCCGCCGGCCGCGGGCGCGCTCGTCGTGGCCGGCGCCGGGCCGGACGGCGTGCCGGGACCCGGATCGAACGCCGTGTCCAGGATCTCGAACTCCGCCAGCTCCGTGCTCTCGATGTCCTCGTCCCACACCGCCGCGCCCGATGCGGGCACGGCCGGCGCGGCCGAGTCGGCCGGAGCCGACGGGGCGGATGCGACGGATTCGGCCGGGGGCGGCGCGGATGGCGCGTCGGCGGACGGAGCGGATGCTGGAGCTTCCGCGGAAGGCGCTTCGGCGGATGCGGGCCGATCGGCGGCTTCGGGGGCCGGGGCCTCCGCGACGGGCGCGGGCGGGGTGCGCGGGGCCGGCTTGTAGACGCCGCCGGCCGTCGTGCTCAGGTAGATGCCACGGGGGGCGAGCGCCTGCATGGCGCCCAC
>NZ_DASURI010000989.1:0-3540 GCF_036280135.1 Longimicrobium sp. | reverse complement strand
CCGCAACGTGATGTTCTGGGCGGCCGCCGACCCGGGCGAGCGGGGCCGTCTCTTCTCCGCCGAGGCCGGGCGCCGCCGCCATGCCGAGCTGGCCGAGGCCCGCATCAGCGAGGAGCTCGCCGGGCCGCTCTCGGCCGTGGGCGAGATGCTCGCCGCGCCCGACAGCACCAGCGGCGAGGCCGTGGCGCAGGCGTGCACGGGCATCGCCCGCTGGGCCGAGGAGCAGGGGCACCTGAACACGGCCCTGGCGTACACTCAGTCCGCGTCGGTGGCCGCGCCGCGCAACGCGCGCCTGGCGCTGGCCGTGGGCAAGCTGGCCCGCCGCCGCGGTGAGGCCGCCCGCGCCGAGACGTGGTTCCGCCACACCATCATGATCGCCCGGCAGATCGGCGACTGGGAGTCGTACTCCCGCGCCTACATCGCCCTGGGCAACATGCTCATCACGCGCGGCAACCTGCCGGCGGCCGGCCGCATGCACATCAAGGCGCTGCGCGCGGCGCGTCGCAAGGGCCTGCAGCAGATCCAGGGCATGGCGCTGCACGACCTGTTCGTCATCGCCGACGAGATGGGCCGCGACGAGCAGGCCGAGGAGTACGCGCGGCAGGCGTTCCGGGCCTACGGCGCGGGTCACCCGTCGCTGCTGGCGCTGGCGCACGACATCGCGTACTTCTGGATGCAGCGCGGCTACTTCTCGCAGGCGCTCGAGGTGTTCCAGCGCCTGGAGCCGTCCGCCACGGACGCGCGTGCCCGGCTGCTGCTCACGGCCAACGTGGCGCGTGCCGCGGCCGGCGTGGGCAACCGCGAGCTGTTCCGCAAGGCGTGGACGCAGGTGTACCGGATGATGAAGGACCCGGATCTCACCACCATCGCCGCGAACGTCACGCTGGAGCTTGCGCTGGGTGCCGCCGCCCTGGGCGAGTGGGACCGCGCCGAGCAGGCCGGCCAGGAGTCGCTCGAGGTGGCCAAGCGCCTGGGTCAGGCCAAGGTGCGTTTCCGCGCCGAGTCGCTGCTGGAGTCCATCAGCGGCGGGCGTTCCGCCGAGGCCCGGGTCACGGAGAGCCGCCGTGCTCCCGCCAAGGTCGACAGCATGGCGAACGACCTGCTTCGCGGGCTGGCCACCGTCCCGGCGGGCGCTGGAGTCTGACCGACGCCGGTAACGAAAGACCCCGCGGCGGTTGCCGCGGGGTCTTTTGTTCACCAGCTCGGGACGTGAAGGACCGCCGTCTCAGCCGCCGGAACCCATCTGGCCCGTGCAGCGGAACACCACGCTGCCGTCGGCCTGGATCTCCCGCGTGAGCGTGCCTTCGCAGGTGGTGCCGATGTCCTGCGCGGGCTTCGCTTCGGGCTGGGCCTGGGGGGCCGTGACGGAATCGGCGCAGGCCGCCAGCATGGACACGGAAAGGACGGCCAGGAGGGTCCGGGCGAGTTTCATCGTCGCTCCAGTTTCAGGGATGATGCGGTGACGGTCGGTTGGGCGGTCAGGGGTTGATTGCCCGAGGGTGCACAGAAGATGCACCCGTGCGTCGCGCATCGCCCATCCTTGTTCGATCCCGTACCGAATATTTCCAGACACGTCATGGCCCCGCCCCCACGCCCCGTCCTCGTACTGCACTCAAACGGTGCGTTCAAGGAGCGTGTACGCCGGGTGGGTGCCCGCGGTTTCCAGTGCACCTTCGTGACCAACTGGGACCGCCTGCGCCAGGCGGTGGTCACGTCGCCGCCGGCCGCCATCCTGATCGTGGACCCCTACCTGGACTCGCGCGCGGCCGACCCGCAGCTCTCCCCGGAGCTGCGCGCCCTGCTGTGGGAGTTTCCCTCGGCCACCGTGCTGGCGGCGGTGGACATTCGCCCGGGGCGCTCGCGCGACCTGCGCACGCTGGGCGAGTGGGGCGTCACGGACGTCATCTCCCTCGTGGAGGACGACACGCCCGAGGCCATCTACCGCCGCCTGCGCTCCGTGGAGGGCCGCTCCCTGCAGGGGTTGCTGGATCGCACGCTGCCGCCCGTTCTCTCCGGGCGCACCCGCATGCTGATGATGACGGCGGCCGAGGTGGTGTCGGTGGGCGGGCGGGCCCGGGAGCTGGCGCGGCGGCTGCACCTGTCCGAGCGCACCGTGCTGCGCTGGGCAGACCGTGGAGGGCTGCCGCCCCCGCGCCGCCTGCTGGCGTGGATGCGCATCCTGCTGGCCGCGTCGCTCCTGGACGACCCCGGGCGGACGGTGCTGTCCGTGGCCCACGCGTGCGGCTACTCGTCCGACAGCAGCCTGCGCCGGGCGATGCAAGATTTTCTCCAGACGGGTCCGTCCGCCCTGCGGCGCGAGGGCGCCTTTCCCTCGGCGTCGCGCGTGTTCCTGGAGGAGCTGGCCCGCACCCGCGCCGGCGTTCGGGACCGCCACTCCCTCCGCTTTTGAGCCGGTCGGCGGATGGTTCCCGGTCTGCCCGCGTCGCCCGTCCTGCTCACGCGGGCAGGGCGCGGAACGCCTCCTCCAGCTCGCGGCGCGTGCGGTCGTCCAGGTGCAGGGACGCGGCGCGGACGCTGCTCTCGATGCTGGCCGGGCGGCTGGCGCCGGGGATGACGGCCAGCGACGGCGACACGCCCAGGATCCACGCCAGCACCAGCTCCTCCGGCGTGGCGCCGCCGTGCCGCGCGCCGATCTCCCGCAGCTCCTCGCTCTCGCGCAGCAGCGTTACGCGCCGCGCGCCGCCCACGGGCGAGTAGGGAAGAAACGTGATGGAGCGCTGGTCGCAGAACCGGATGATGCCGTCCAGCTCCGACGATCGGTCCCACGGGTTGTACCGGTTCTGCACGGAGGTGACGGGGACGAGGGCCAGGGCCGCCTCCACCTGCATGAGCGACACGTTGCTGAGCCCCACCGACGCCACCTTGCCCTCCTCGTACAGCCGCGCCACCGCGCCCACGCTCTCGCCGAAGGGAACCCGGCGGTCGGGGGCGTGCAGCTGGTACAGGTCGATGCGGTCCGTGCCCAGCATCCGCAGGCTGTGCTCGCAGGCGCGGCGCAGGTGCTCGGGGCGGCCGTCGTTCTCCCACCGTCCCTCCGGCCGCGTGAGCCCGCCCTTGGTGGCCACCGTCACGTCGTCGCGGGCGCCCAGCGCGTCCAGCGTCTCGGCGATCAGCCGCTCGTTGTGGCCCAGGTCGGCGTCGTCCAGGCAGTAGACGTCGGCCGTGTCGATGAAGTTCACGCCCAGCTCCACCGCGCGCCGGATCACGTCCTTTGCCCGCGCGCGGTCCGGCCGCCCCTGGATGGAGAGCGGCATCCCGCCCAGCCCCACGCGCGTCACCCGCCGACCCGTACGCCCCAGCTGAACCGTCTGCATCTCCGCTCCGTTTGCCGATTGTGCCGCGTGGACGTGCGCGCGTGTGTCGTCGTGCTGATTGGGGGAAGAACGACTGCTGAACTGCTGAGCTGCCGGATGCGGGCGTGCCCCTCCGCTGCGCTCCGGGTCGGGCTGCGCCCGCCGTAGGCAACGAAACGACTGTTGCCAACGGCGCCGGGCCCCCTCCGCGGCGGGACAACGATAC
>NZ_DASURI010000988.1:0-2465 GCF_036280135.1 Longimicrobium sp. | reverse complement strand
CGCCCCCGCGCGAGCTGCGGGGCATGCGCATCCAGGCGCTGCTGCCCGAGGACGCGGCCCCGCACCTGGAGGCGGCGCTGGCCCGGGCCGCGCGCACGGGCGAGCTGGCCACCGTGGAGTATCGGCGCGAGGCCGGCGCGCCCCACGAGTACGAGGCCCGCGTGGTGCCCCTGGCCGACGGCAGCCTCATCTCCGTCATCCGCGACATCACCGAGCGCAAGGGCGCGGAGCGCGAGCTGGAGCGCCGCCGCCGCGAGGCCGAGCAGGTGGCCGAGACGCTGCGGCAGCAGGCCCTCGTCTTCGAGACGCTGGCCGAGGCCGTCGTCATCACCGACGCCGAGGGGCGCGTACGGGACTGGAACCCCGCCGCGGAGCGCATGTTCGGCGACCACCACCCCGCCGCCGTGGGGCGCCCCGGCGGCCTGGTGCGCCCCGGCCACGAGCCGGGGATCGCCGACGCCGTCCGGGCCGCGCTGGGCGGCGACGGCAGCTGGACGGGCGAGGTGCCGTTCACCCGCGCGGACGGCACGGAGGGCGTGGCCGACGCCGTCGTCGTGCCGCAGACGGACGCGGCCGGGCGCCGCGTGGCCCTCATCAGCGCGTACCGCGACGTCACGGCCCGCAAGCAGGCCGAGGCCGAGGTGGTGCGGCAAAAGGCCTTCTTCGAGGAGATCATCGCCTCGCTGGAAAGCGGCGTGGCCGTGTTCGACACCGAGCTGCGCTACCACTATGCGAGCCCCAACTCCATCGTGGACCCCGAGATCCGTGCCTGGACGGTGGGGCGCACGGTGCGGGAGTACGGCGAGCGCAAGGGGCTGCCCGAGGAGATCATCCGCAAGCGCGAGAACGGGCTACGGGCGGCCATCCGGACCAGGAAGGCAAGCGACTTCGAGGAAACCATCCGCGGCCCCGACGGCAAGCCGCGCCACGTCATCCGCCGTTCCCTCCCCGTGCTGGACGAGGCGGGCGACATCCTGCGCATCATCGGCTACAGCGTCGACATCACCGAGCGCGTGCGGATGGCCGAGGTGCTGCGGCAAAGCGAGGAGCACTTCCGCGCCCTCATCGAGAACGCCCACGACATCACCTGCATCATGGACGCGCAGGGGGTGATCACCTACCAGAGCCCGTCCATGAGCCGCCTGCTGGGGTGGGAGCCGGACGACATCATCGGCCGCCCCGCGTGGACGCTCATGCACCCCGACGACGTCCCCGGCGTGCGGGCCGCCATGGCCGAGATCCTGGCCGCGCCCGGCACCAGCCGCGTGGTGGAGTACCGGTTCAGGCACCGCGACGGCGAGTGGCGGATGCTGGAGGCCATCGGCCGCACCCTTTCGCCCGACACGGCCGAGCAGGGACTCGTGGCCAACATCCGCGACGTCACGGAGCGGCAGCAGGCCGAGCTGGCCCTTCAGGAGCGCGAGGAGCACTTCCGCCAGCTCATCGAGAACGCCCACGACATCACCTGCATCCTGGGCGTGGACGGGACGATGTCGTACCTGAGCCCGTCCATCCTGCGGGTGCTGGGCTACCCGCCCGAGGCGCTGGAGGGGCAGATCTGCTTCGCCTACATGCACCCCGAGGACGTGGCGGCCGTCGTGGCCTCCATCCAGGGCGTGCTGGGCGCCCCGGGATCCACGGGCTACGCGGAGTACCGCTTTCGCCACGCGGACGGCTCGTGGCGGCACCTGGAGGCCGTGGGGCGCATGGTGGTGCCCGGCGACCCGGCGGAGGGCTTCGTGCTCAACATCCGCGACGTCACGGAGCGCCGCGAGGCCGAGGAGGCCCTGCGCGAGGCCACCCTGGCGGCCGAGCGGGCGCGGTCCGAGGCGGAGCGGGCCAACCTGGCCAAGAGCGAGTTCCTGTCGCGCATGAGCCACGAGCTGCGTACGCCCATGAACTCCATCCTGGGGTTCGGCCAGGTGCTGGCCCGGGCGGAGCTGCGGGTGGACCAGCAAAAGCACGTGCAGCACATCCTCAAGGCCGGCCGGCACCTGCTGCGGCTGATCAACGAGGTGCTGGAGATCGCGCGCATCGAGGCGGGGCGGCAGAGCTTCTCGCTGGAGCCCGTGCACGTGGGCACGGTGATGGCGGAGGCCATCGGCCTCGTGCGCCCCATGGCCGAGCAGCACGACGTGGAGGTGGAGGAAGGCGCCAGCACGGGCCGCGACGGCTTCGTGCACGCCGACCGGCAGCGCCTCACGCAGGTGCTGCTGAACCTGCTGTCCAACGCCATCAAGTACAACCGCACCGGCGGCCGCGTGCGCCTTACCTGCCAGGCGGACCCCGTGGGCGAGGACGGCGAGCCGCAGGTGTGGCTGCGGGTGGAGGACAGCGGCCACGGCATTCCCGAGGCCCGGCTGCACCAGCTCTTTACCCCCTTTGCCCGGCTGGGCGCGGAGCAGACGGAGGTGGAGGGGACTGGGCTCGGACTCGCCCTCTCGCTGCGCCTGGCCGAGGCCATG
>NZ_DASURI010000987.1:0-9304 GCF_036280135.1 Longimicrobium sp. | reverse complement strand
AGCGGGGGCAGGGGGTCGGGGGGAGGGGGCCCTCCGCGGACGGTAGATCCACCCCTGATTGCTGGGTCCGCACCGGCTGCTGAAAACCAACCTTTCGCACAGGCCCCGCGCCCTCACCCGATCGTCTCCACCTCCACCCGCCGCGCCATCGCCTCCACGGCGTCGCGTGTCGCGGGCGCCGCGTCCGCGCGGGTGAGCGCGGCGAGGGAGAAGCCCGTCGCCAGGCGCGCCGTTCGCACCAGGTCCAGCCCCGCGAGCCGCGCGGCGACGATGCCGGCCACCATCGCGTCCCCCGCGCCCACGCTGCTGCCGACGTCGATCGACGGCGGACGCGCGAGCACCACGCCCTCGCGCGCCACGAACAGCGCGCCCTCCGCACCCATGCTGACGGCCGCCAGCTCCACGCCGCCCTCCAGCAGCCCGCGCGCCGCGTCCATCACGTCGTCCACCGACGCCAGCGCCGTCCCCACGAGCGACTGCAGCTCGTGCACGTTCGGCTTGACGACACTCGGCGCGGCCTCCAGCGCGTGGCGCAGCGCGTCGCCGCTGGTGTCCAGCGCCACGCGCCCGCCGCGCGCCGCGATCCGCCGCGCGAGGTCCGCGTACAGCGTCGGCGGGGCGCCGGGCGGCAGGCTGCCGGCGAGCACGAACCATCGCCCGTCCGCCGCGCGCGCATCGACGGCATCGAACAGCGCGTCCACGTCCGCCGCCGACACCGCCGCGCCGGGAAAGTTGACGTCCGTCGTCTCCTGGCGCTCCGGATCCACGAGCTTGATGCCGACGCGCGTAGAACCGGCCACGCGCACGAACGCATCCTCGATCCCCGTCCGCGCGAAGAACGATTCGAATGCGCCGGCGTTGTCGCGGCCCAGGAAGCCCGTCGCGGCCGCGCGCACGCCGTAGCCGGCCAGGGCGGCGGCCACGTTCACCCCTTTGCCCGCCGGCTGCGACCGGTCCGCCGAGGCGCGGTTCACGGTGCCGGCGCGGAACCCCGGCACGGTCACCGTCCAGTCGATGGCGGGATTGGGCGTGACGGTGACGACGTCGACCGTGGCGGAATGGGATCGATCGCGCATCATGAAGTCGCTCACGGCAGGGGCAGCTCGCGCACCTGCCGCGCCGTGTCGCGGGCCAGCGCGCGCTTGGCGAACGCCTGCGCCTGGGCCAGCGAGTAACGCCGCAGCGAGGCCTTGACGGCGGCCACGCTGGGCAGGCTCATGGAGAGCTCCGCCACCCCCAGTCCCGTGAGGATCAGCGCGCCCATGGGGTCACCCGCGATGCCGCCGCACACGCCCACCCACTTGCCCGCCCGGTCCGCCGCGCGCACGGTCAGGTCGATCATCCGCAGCACGGCGGGGTGCAGCCCGTCCACCTGCGCGCCCAGCGTGGGGTGCATGCGGTCCATCGCAAGGACGTACTGCGTGAGGTCGTTGGTGCCGATGGAAAAGAAGTCCACCTCCCGCGCCAGCGCGTCCGCGATGAGCACGGCGGACGGCACCTCCACCATGATGCCGATCTCCACCGGCTCGGCGCCCACTTCGCGCCGCACCTGCTCCGCCACCTCGCGCGCCTCGCGCAGCTCCTCGAGCGTGGCGACCATGGGGAACATGATGCGGATGGGGCCCACGGCGGACGCGCGGTAGATGGCGCGCAGCTGCGGCAGGAACAGCTCCGGCTTGCGCAGGCACAGGCGGATGCCGCGCACGCCCAGGAACGGGTTCTCCTCCCGGGGCAGCGACAGGTACGGCACCACCTTGTCGCCGCCGATGTCCAGCGTGCGGAGGATGAGCGGCAGCCCGCCCAGCGCCCGCGCCATGGCGGCATATGCGTCGAATTGCTCCTCTTCCGTGGGCGCCGTCTCGCGGCCCAGGAAGAGGAACTCGCTGCGCATGAGCCCCACCCCCTCCGCGCCGGCCTCCACGGCCTGCTCCGCCTCGGCCACCGTGCCGATGTTGGCCGCGATCTCCACGCGGTGCCCGTCCGTCAGCAGGGCGGGCGCGTAGCGCGTGGCGAACTCCGTGTCGCGCCGCTGTGCCAGGTCTTCCTGGAACCGGCGGGCGGACTGCAGGTCCTCCTCGTCCGGCTCCAGGTAGAGCCGCCCGCCCGTGCCGTCCAGGATGCACGCCGTGCCGTCCGGCTGCTCCAGCACGGCCGGCCCCGCGCCCACCACGGCGGGGATGCTCAGCGACCGCGCGATGATGGCCGTGTGCGACGTGGGTCCGCCGGCCGCCGTGCACAGGCCCAGGATGCGCTGCGGGTCCAGCCGCGCCGTGTGCGACGGCGTCAGGTCATCCGCCACGAGCACGACGGGGTGATCCGGGAAGTGCGGCTCGCCGTGCTCCGTGCCGACCAGGACGCGAAGCACGCGCTGCCCCACGTCGTGCAGGTCCGTGGCGCGGGCGGCCAGCCGTTCGTCATCCACCGAGCCCACTTCGACGGCGCGCGTCTCGATGGCCCGCTGCCACGCCCACGCGGCGCCGTGCCCCTCGCCGATGGACGCATGCACCTCCGCGTGCAGCTCGGGGTCCAGGATGAGCGCCTGGTGCGCGCGAAAGATCATCGCCTCGCCCTTGCCGGAGCGCGACTCCACGGCCGCGTACAGGTCCGCCAGCTGCTCGCGCGCCGTCTCGATGGCCTGCGCCAGCCGCCGCGTCTCCTCCTCCACGTCCGCCACGGGCTGGTCGGGGACCACCACGCGCGTCGCCTGGAACTGGTACAGCGGCCCGATGGCCAGCCCCGGCGACGCCGACACGCCGGGGATGGCCCGCTCGCCCCCCGGCGGCGTCCACGCCAGCGCGTCCGCCTCGTCCCGGCGATGCTCCTCGCCCAGGCCGCCCTCCACGGCCTCGCGCAGCGCGTCCAGCGCCGCGTCCGCGTCCGGTCCGGCGGCAAAGAGCCGGATGGTCTCGCCTCCCTCCACGCCCAGCTTGAGCAGCGACGCCAGCGCCTTGCCGTTGCCGATGCGCCCCGCGTAGCCCACGCGGATCTCGGACTGAAAGCCCATCGCCACGTCCACGAGGAACGTCGCCGGCCGCGCGTGCAGCCCGTGCGCGCCCTGGACGACGACGTCCACGTGCCGCGCGCCCTCCATCACCTCCGGCTCCGGGAGCACCGCCCCTTCCGCGCCACGCGTGAGCCCGGCCGCGATCTCGTCCGCGCTTCCCGTGCGGGCCAGGTGCTCGGCCAGGACGGGATCGTCCAGCACGTCCGTCAGCGCGGCCAGGATGCCCAGGTGCTCATCGGACCGCGCGGCGATGCCCACCACGAGACGCACGTGCTGCCCGCCGCCCCAGTCCACGCCCTCCGCCAGCTGCACGACGGCCACGCCCGTGTGGTGGATGAGCGCGCGGTGCTGCGCCATGCCGTGCGGGATGGCGATGCCGCTGCCCAGGTAGGTGTTCGCCTGCCCCTCGCGCCCCAGCATGCTCTCCACGTAGCCGGGGTCGATGTAGCCGCGCTCCGCCAGCAGCCCGCCCGCCGCGCGGATGGCCGCCTCCTTGCCCCCCGCGGGCACGGCCAGCCGCACGTCGTCGGCGGTGATGCGGATCATCGTGCTCATGCGGCCTCCGCCGGCCGGCCGTTTGGGGCCACGGGCTCCGTGAGTGCGGGCGGTGGCCGCTTGAGCACGAACAGCGCGCCCGCCGTCACGGCCGTCCCCGCGGCGATGGCGGCCAGGTACGCCGGCAGCCCGGAAACCGCGCCGGGAATGACGGCCGCGAACACGCCGCCGTGGGGCACCAGCAGCCGCACGTTGGCCAGCATGGAGATGGCCCCCGCCGTCGCGGAGCCCAGGACGAGCGCCGGGATCACGCGGATGGGGTCCTTGGCCGCGAACGGGATAGCGCCCTCCGTGATGAACGACAGCCCCAGCACGACGGCCGGCCCGCCCGCGCGCCGCTCGTCCTCGTCAAAGCGGCCGCGATAGAGGAACGTGGCCAGCCCCACGCCCAGCGCGGGCGTCATCCCCGCGGCCATCACGGCGGCCATGGGCGTGTAGATCTTCGATGCCAGCAGGCCCACGGCGAAGGTGTACGCGGCCTTGTTCAGCGGCCCGCCCATGTCCACGGCCATCATCGTCCCCAGGATCAGCCCCAGCAGCACCGCGTTGGCGCCGCGCAGGCCCAGCAGCCAGCCGTTGAGCCCCGCGTTCAGCGCCTGCACGGGCGGCGCGATGACGAAGATCATCCCCAGCCCCACGATGACCGTGGACAGGAACGGGAGGATGAGCACGGGCTTGAGCCCCTCCAGCGTGGCGGGCAGGCGGATCCGCTCCGCGAGGAACTTGGTCAGGTAGCCGGCCAGGAAGCCGCTGACGATGCCGCCCAGGAATCCCGCGCTCAGGTTCTGCGCCAGCATGCCGCCCACGAGCCCCGGCGCCAGCCCCGGACGGTCCGCGATGGAGAACGCGATGAACCCGCTCAGCACGGCCACGAACAGGTGAAACGCCGTCTCCCCGCCGATCTGGCTGAGCGCCCAGGCCAGCGAGCCCTCGCGCTCTCCCGCGTAGATGCCGCCCAGCGCGAACGCCAGCGCAATGCACAGCCCGCCCGCGATGACCAGGGGCAGCATGTACGACACACCCGTCATCAGGTGCTTGTACGGCCCCGCGCGCGATCCTTTCGCGTCCGCCGCGGACGCGGGTGCGGGTACGTCGTCCGATGTGGACGGCGCGGCGCCCGCCGGCTGCGCGAGGGCGGCGCCCACGACGTCGCGTCCGCCCTTGATGGCGGCCTTGGTGCTGGTGACGTAGACGGGCTTTCCGCCGAATCGCGACGTATCGACCTTGGTGTCGGCCGCGATGACGACGGCGTCCGCGGCGGCGATGTCCTCCGCCGTCAGCTGGTTCTTGGCGCCGACGGAGCCCTGCGTCTCCACCTTGATGGTGTGCCCCATGGCCGCGGCGGCCTTTTGCAGGGCCTCCGCGGCCATGAACGTGTGCGCGATCCCCGTGGGGCACGCCGTGATCCCCACGAGCCGCTTTCCCGCCCCGTCCGCCTGCATCAGCACAGCGGATTCGGGCGATGCGGCAGATCCGGCGGTTCCGGTCGATGCGCCAGACTCGATGGATGCGACGGTTTCGATCGATGGGACGGACGCGGGCGGCGAGGAATCAGGGGACACGGCCGGCGCGGCGAGGGCGACGGCGTCCTCGATGACCTGGCGCGTGTGGCGGATGGCGTCCGCGGTGCGGACGGCGTGCACGGGCCTGCCCGCGAACCGCCCCGTATCCACGTGGATGTCGGCCGCGACGATGACGACGTCGGCCGCCGCGAGCTCCGCGTCCGTCAGCGTGTCGCGCGCGCCGGCGGAGCCCTGCGTCTCCACGCGCAGGTCGTGGCCCATGGCCGCCGCCGTCCGTTTGAGGGCTTCGGCGGCCATCAGGGTGTGCGCGACGCCCGTGGGGCAGGCGGTGACCGCGGCGATCTTCATCAGGCGCAGGGCAAGGGTGCACCAGAACTCATCCGCTACCGTACACAGAAAGGAACGGGCCAGCGGCGCGGAACCGTTCATTCCGGCCGATGACGTTGCCCCGTGCGAACATCCGCTTTCCCTGATAGCTTCAATCCCCCGCCATCCTGGGTGGGAGAACCGTTGTCTCAGTCATCCCCTTTGGTCGATATGCATTCTCAGCTGGTGCTGGAGCTGGTGGGGTACGCGGCGTCCATCCTGGTCGCCATCTCGCTGATGATGAGCAGCATCCTCAAGCTGCGCGTCATCAACCTGGTGGGGTCGGCGGCGTTCGTGGTGTACGGGGCGCTCATCGGGGCGTACCCCGTGGCCGTGGTGAACCTGCTCATCGTCTTCATCAACCTGTACTACCTGCGGCAGATGCTGGCCTCGCGGGAGTACTTCAAGCTCCTGCAGGTGAGCCCCGACGACGAGTACCTGCGCGCGTTCCTGGACTTTCACGCGGCCGAGATCAAGCGCTTTCTGCCCGAGTTCCGCTACGCGCCCGACGCGCGGCTGCTGGTGTTCTTCGTCCTGCGCGACATGGTGCCGGCGGGATTGTTCATCGGCGAGCGGCGGGAGGACGGCTGCCTGCGGGTGATGCTGGACTTCGTCATCCCGCAGTACCGCGACTTCAAGACGGGGCGCTACCTGTTCACGGACCAGGCGCACTTCTTCCGCGGGCACGGCATCCGCGAGATCGTGAGCGCGCCCGGCAACGATGTCCACACGCAGTACCTGCGGCGCATGGGCTTCAACCCCGTGAGCGCGGGCGAGCCCCACGGCCCGCACCGCCTGACCATTGCCTGAGGCCGGGGCGGACTGTCGGCGCGGCGGACGTTCCCCTATTTTTGTTCGGCAGATGTGCGGGCACTTGCTCGGCCGGGTGCCCGTCCCGCATTCCCGGTCCACCGTCGCACCCCCGGCAGCACCACCCGATGGCTTCCCCGCTCCACCAGGTCTTTCGCGGCCGGCGCGTCGTGCTGCCGGACGGCGTGCGTCCCGCGTCCATCCTCGTCCGCGACGGCGTGATCGCGTCCGTCGCCGCGTACGAAGCGGATGCGTCCGGTGGCGCCCCGGTGGTGGACGCGGGCGACGCGCTGCTGCTTCCCGGCCTCGTCGACACGCACGTCCACGCCAACGAGCCGGGCCGCACGCAGTGGGAGGGCTTCGCGTCCGCCACGCGCGCCGCGGCCGCCGGCGGCGTGACGACGATCGTGGAGATGCCCCTCAACAGCATCCCCGCCACGACCTCCGCCGACGCGCTGCGGCAGAAGATCGGCGCGGCGGAGGGGCGCATCCGCGTGGACACGGGCTTCTGGGGCGGCGTGGTGCCGGGGAACGCGGCGGAGCTGCGGCCCCTGTGGCAGGCGGGCGCGTGGGGCTTCAAGTGCTTTCTCGTCCCCTCCGGCGTGGACGAGTTCGAGGGCGTGGGCGAGGCCGACCTCCGCGCCGCCATGCCGGTCCTGGCGGAGCTGGGCGCGCCGCTGCTCGTCCACGCCGAGGTGCCGGGCCCCATCGACGCCGCGGCGGCGGAGTGCGCGTCGCTGGATCCCCGCGCGTACGCGTCGTACCTGCGCTCGCGCCCGCCCGCGGCCGAGACGGAGGCCGTGGAGATGGTCATCCGCCTGTGCCGCGAGTTCGGCACGCGCGTGCACGTGGTGCACCTCGCCACGACGGAGGCCCTGCAGCTGCTGCGCCGGGCGCGCGCGGAGGGGCTGCCCGTCACCGTGGAGACCTGCCCGCACTACCTGCACTTTTGCGCGGAAGAGATCGCGGACGGCGCCACGGCGTGGAAGTGCGCGCCGCCCATCCGCGGGCGGGCCACGCGCGAGGGGCTGTGGGAGGCGCTCGCGGCCCGCGACATCGACCTCGTGGCGTCGGACCACTCGCCCTGCCCGCCGGAGATGAAGGGGATGGACGCGGGCGACTTCTTCCGCGCGTGGGGCGGCATCGCGTCCCTCCAGCTGGGCCTGCCCGTGATGTGGACGGAGGCGCGCCGGCGCGGCATCGGCATGGAGCGCGTGGTGGAGTGGATGAGCGCGGCGCCGGCGCGGCTCGCGGGGCTGGCCCATCGCAAGGGCGCCATCGCCCCCGGGCGCGACGCGGACCTCGTGGTCTTTGACCCGGACGCGGCGTGGACGGTGGACGCGGCGGCGCTGCATCACCGGCATCCCGTGACGCCGTACGCGGGCGAGACTGTTTCCGGCCAGGTGCTCGCGACGTACGTTCGTGGCGCGCAGGCGTACGCGCCCGGGCAGGATCCCGCGCCCGGCGGACACATTCTTTTACGCGGCCAGGAATGACGATCTTCGAGGACATGGTGGAGCTGGCGTCCGAGCGGCTGGGCGGCGCCGTGCTGCTGGCGAACGACGAGTTCTTCGCGCCCAAGGAAGGCCTGCTCAAGCCCACGCCCGCCGAGTGGCGCGAGCACGAGTACACGGAGCGCGGAAAGTGGATGGACGGCTGGGAGACGCGCCGCCGCCACTCGCCGGGGTACGACTGGGCCATCATCCGCCTGGGCGTGCCGGGCATCGTCCGGGGCGTGGTGATCGACACGGCGTTCTTTCGCGGCAACTACCCCGACGAGGCGTCCATCGAGGCCGCCACGTTCGAGGGCACGCCCAGCCCCGAGGAGCTCAGGTCCGCCCGGTGGACGGAGATCCTGCCGCGCTCCCCGCTCGAGGGCAACGCGCGCAACCCGTTCGCCATCGAGTACCCGGAGCGCGTGACGCACCTGCGCCTCAACATCTTTCCCGACGGCGGCGTGGCGCGCCTGCGCGTGCACGGCACCGTGGTGCCCGCGTGGACGCGGTTCGCGCGGGAGCAGGGCGGCGAGGTGGACCTGGCGGCGCTGACCCACGGCGGATGGGTGGTCTCCACCAGCGACATGTTCTACGGCCACCGGCAAAACCTCATCCTCCCCGGCCCCTCGCTGTTCATGGGCGACGGATGGGAGACGCGCCGCCGCCGGGGCCCCGGCAACGACTGGAGCATCGTGCAGCTGGCCGCGCCCAGCGCCCTGCACCGCGTGGAGATCGACACGGACCACTTCAAGGGCAACGCGCCGGACCGCTTTCGGCTGGACGGCGTGCACATGCCCGGCGCCTCGGCCGACGCGCTGGCCTCGCCCGCGGCGCAATGGGTGCCGCTGCTGGGCGAAACCCGGCTGCAGCCGCACGCCCGCTACCGGTTCGAGGACCTGCTGCCGCACGGGCCCATCACCCACGCGCGGCTCAGCATCTACCCCGACGGCGGCATCGCGCGCATGCGGCTGTTCGGCACGCTGCCGGCGGAATGAGCGGCCTGGAACGCCTGAACGCGCTGGCGGCGGATGACGCGGAGCGTGAGCTGCTCACCTGCTGCGGCTCGCGCGCCTGGGCCCGGCGCATGGCGCAATCCCGCCCCTTCGCGGACGCGGACGCGCTGATGGAGCGGGCGGACGCAACGTGGTGGAGCCTGGACGAGGCGGACTGGCGCGAGGCGTTCCGCAGCCACCCCAGGATCGGCGGAAAGAAGGCGCAGGCGGGGCAGACGGACCGCGAGCAGGCCTGGTCCGCCGGCGAGCAGGCCGGCATGCGCACCGCGGCGGATGCGACGCGCGAGGCGCTGGCGGAGGGGAACGAGACATACGAGGCGCGCTTTGGCTACATCTACATCGTCTGCGCCACGGGCCGGACGGCGGACGAGATGCTGGCCCTGCTGCAGTCGCGCTTGCGCAACGACCCGGAGACGGAGATCCGCGCCGCCGCCGAGGAGCAGCGCAAGATCACGCGCATCCGCCTGGAAAAGCTGCTCGCGGGCTGATCCGTATCCATCGATGCAGTTCTCCCCCTCCCCCGCGAAGCGGGGGCAG
>NZ_DASURI010000986.1:0-4040 GCF_036280135.1 Longimicrobium sp. | reverse complement strand
GTTGGCCGCAGGCCCCGTGTGAGAATTCTTTCGTCATGGATGCAGAAGAGCCCCGTCCGCTCACGCGGACGGGGCTCTTGGCGTTGACTCGGACGACTTCCCGTCAGTCCAGCACGTGGAAGGATTCCACCTCGTGCAGGGGGACCTCCACGCGGTCGCCGGTGCCCAGGTGGTGGGCCACGAGCACCTCGCCGCCGTAGTCATGGCGCAGGCGGTCCGGCACCAGCACCATCTCCGTGCCGCGGCGCCGCAGCTGCACGCGCGTTCCCTCGGCCATGGCGCGCTCCAGCCGGTCCAGCGCGTCGGTCGTCCAGTTCACGGCGCGCCCGCGGCGGGTGCGGTGTCGCGCGGCGCCGTGGGCGTGCGGACCGTGTCGGCCGCCGCGCGGGCCTCGGCGCGGGCGCTGTCGGCGCGAAAGCGGGCCGCGGCGGTGGTGTCGCGGTACGGCTGCAGCGTGGTGTCGGGCCGCAGCGACGCCGTGGAGCGGCTGTGCCGCAGCCCCTCGGGGCGCACGGACACGTAGAAGTTCTTGATGAACAGCGAATCGATCTTGGCAAACCCGCTGTCGGGCAGGTCGCCGAACTTGATGCCGGGCCGGGGCCGCGGGATCACCACGTTCAGCGAGTCCAGCCACATGTCGAGCTCGGCGCGCGACATCTTTTGCACGTAGCCGTTGATGTCCAGCCCCGACCCCGGCCCCAGCCCCCGCAGGGCCGACGCCGGCGGATCGGGCTCGAAGCGGACGAGGATGCGGCGGCCCGTGGGCGTGCGCACCCACACGGCGTTGCCGCGCACGCCGCTCTCGGCCGTGCCGCGCAGGTTTACAAGGCGGCCCAGCTCGCGCGTGTCCAGGGGCAGCAGCGTCTCGAACGGCTGCGTCTCCATGGGCAGCACGGGGGCGCGGTCGGCGCCAAAGTTGGCCATGGCGCCCACCTGCCGCTTGGCCTTCATGGTCTCGTCGCCGCCAAAGATGGCGACAAAGACCAGCAGCAGCACGCCGGCGCCGGCCAGCAGCAGAACGGTGAGCCACACGCGCGACTCGCGGCCGCGCACCAGGCGAATATCCATGCGTCTCCAGGGTCCCGCGAAAGGTGAATCCCGCGTTAAAGGTGCAAGGAGCGTTCCGGGCGCGGCTTGCCCCGGCCGCCGCGGGGCGGTTATAGTTTGGACCGCTTTTCCCGCACGTGCACGCGACGCGTGCGTCCCCACGAAACGACCGGAGAGAGTCCAGTGGCCCGTCCCGCGCCCAAGCCCAAGCCCCGGCGCTCGTCGTCGCTTACGCCGTTCTACCTCGTGCTCGCCCTTGTGGCGGTCGCCGGCGCCGTTCTGCTGTACCGGCAGACGCAGGGCGGCGCCAAGGCCGGCGCCACCACGCTGCAGCAGGTGGTGATGACGCCCGAGCAGCTGCAGCGCGTCCCCGGCATCTCGCAGGGGCAGCCCAACGCGCCCGTGGTGATCATGGAGTTCGCCGACTTCCAGTGCCCGGCGTGCGGCCGCTTTGCCATGTTCAACAAGCCGCTGGCCAAGGACTACATCGACAACGGCACGGTGCGCTTCGTCTGGTACGACTTTCCCCTCGTGCAGCTGCACAAGAACGCCGTGCTCGCCTCGCGCGCCGGCCGCTGCGCCAACGAGCAGAACCAGTTCTGGGCCTTTCACGACCTGGTGTTCTCGCGCCAGGGCGACTGGTCGGAGAGCGACGAGGCCGGCGACCTGTTCGCGGGCTACGCGCAGCAGATCGGCATCGACCGCGGCGCGTTCGAGCAGTGCCTGAGCTCCGACAAGTACCAGAAGGAAGTGTCGGAGAGCTTTCAGCTGGGCAGCACGCTGGGGGTGCAGGGCACGCCCACGCTCATCGTGAACGGCAAGCGCATCGAGACGCCCAGCACCCGCGCCGAGTGGGACCGCGTGATCCAGGCCGAGCTGCCCTCCGCCGGCGGCGCCGCCGCGCCCGCCGCGACGCCCCCCGCCGCGGCGCCGGCCGCTTCGTCGCCGGCCGCCGGGGCCGCCGCGCCCACGACGGCCGCGCCGTGAGCACCGTGGTGACGGACGGGCGGATGGACGCCGTCGACGCCGAGGAGTACCTCGAGGAGCGCCCGCCCGTCACGCGCATGGCCATCGCCGTGCTGGCCCTGATCGGCCTGATGCTGTCGACGTACCTGTCGATGTACAAGCTGGGCTACCTGGGCGAGATCCAGTGCACCCTCGGCGGGTGCGAAAAGGTGCAGAACTCGTCCTACTCCTACTTCCTGGGCCAGCCCGTGGCCGTGTGGGGGCTGGGCGCGTACATCGCCCTGCTGGCACTGGCCGTGGCGGGCATCCAGCCGCGCCTTGCCGGGTCGCGGTGGGTGGCGCTGGGCCTGTTTGGCGTGGCGGCCGTGGGGGTGCTGTTCTCGGCGTACCTCACGTACCTGGAGGCGTTCGTGATCCACGCGTGGTGCCAGTGGTGCGTGATTTCGGCCATCCTGGTCACGCTGATCTTTCTGCTGAGCATTCCCGGGCTGCGACAGGCCCGGTAGGCGTTTCCCCTTTTTGATCGCAACCGAGGATTCACGGATGTCGCAGACCCCCGGCCAGACGGTGCGCGTGCGCCTGGTGTTCGCCGACCAGGGCACCTTTCACGCGGAGACCGTGCACGTGCCCCTGGACATGCTGGGCCGCTACGACCGGCTCGTGGACCTGCTGCGCGAGGAGGAGTCCGTCACGCGCCAGCTGTTCGTGGACATGGGACGCCTCGTGAGCGCGTACGTGGAGGGCGAGGAGGACTGATTCGCCTCGCCCGAGATCGCTGGAGCAAGAAGCCCCGCCGCCGGACGCATCCGGCGGCGGGGCATTTTCATCGGGTCCGGTCCGCGAGCAACTGCATTCCCGCACGGAGCCACCGGTCCTGATCCGTTCCCGTTGACTCCGTTGGCCCAAGGCCCCGTGTGAGGCCTTTCCGTTTTCTTTACGGCTGCCGCGGCGTCTGGCCCTGCGGCGTCTGCGGCTGCTGCTGCGCGGGCGCGGGCTGGCCGGAGAGCAGGGCCTCCATCTCGGCCTGGAACTGCTCGAAGGGCACGGCGCCGCTCAGGGCGCGCTGGCCGCTGCGCGCGTTCAGGATGAACGCCGGCGTGCCGCGAATGCCCGCCTCGGCCGCCTGCATGGCATCGCTCACGATGATGGACGACGGGCGGTCGTTGGCCGTGCAGTCGCGGTACGCGGCCATGTCCAGCCGCAGCTCCTGCGCAATGCGCTCAAACCGTTGCGACGCGTCGGGCTGGTTGCTCCACTCGCGCTGGGTGGCGAACAGGCGGTCGTGCATCTGCCAGAACTTGCCCTGCGCCGACGCGCACATGGCCGCCTCGGCTGCGGCGTAGGCCTCGCGGTGCATGGAGAGGGGCAGGTTGATGTAGATGACCCGCGCCTTGCCCGTCTGCACGTACGCGCTGTCGATGCGCGGGTACGTGGTGGTGGCGAACTCGCGGCAGTACGGGCACTGAAAGTCGCTGATCTCGATGATCGTGACCTGCGCGCTGTCGGCGCCCTTCATGCGGCCGCGGTCGGCGCGGGGGAGCAGCGAGTCGGTGCTGGCCGTGGCGGCCGCCGGCGCGGCGCCCTGCGTTTGGCCGCACGCCGTCATGGGCAGGCTGGCGGTGAGCAGCAGGGCCGCGACGGCCAGGGTGGAGAAGCGCGTCATCAGAGGTGCGGGAGCGGGAGACGAGCAGAAGGGCGCGGAACACGCCGCGCCCGCACCGGTCTCGTACGGAAAGGGATCGGCAGGAAGATAGCCGTGTCCCGTCAGGCAGGTCAATCGCGCGGCTCGGCGCCGCCGATTGGACGATCCTTGGATTTAATTGACGGGAATGGAAAGTGCATCGGCGCATCCGCATCCCAATCATGGCCCGGCTTCGTGCCGGGCATCACCGTTCGCGGAGGATACGCGTATGAAGCCGAGCAAGATCGCGCGCCAGGGACTGTTCGCCGTCGCCACCACGTTCGCCCTGGGCTTCGGCGCCATGGAGGCGCTGGCCGAGCCGACCGCGAAGGGGAAGGCCGCGTAC
>NZ_DASURI010000985.1:0-3488 GCF_036280135.1 Longimicrobium sp. | reverse complement strand
CGAAAGTGCGGGAGTGCGAAAGTGCGAAAGTAACAACAACGAAGGGGGCGGCGGATGCACATCCGCCGGCCCCTTCGTCGTTCGTGGATGTGTGTGTGCGGATTTCAGGCGCGGCGGGGCGGGCGTCGAGACGGAGCGGGTAAACCCGCCGCTGGGACCGCGGTAAGCCCCGTCTCGCGCTGACGCGCTCTGCGAACGAGGCTTCAACCGACCGGCCGCCGTCCCGGTGCAGGTCGATCGGCCCGTGCTGGGGCAGTCCGCGCAGGCGGACTTCGCGAATCTCCAGCGGCGAATTCATTCGCTCCGGCTGGGGATGCGCATCCGCCGGCCTTTTCCTTCACTCGGCACTTGGTACTCGGCACTTGGCACTTGGCACTTGGCACTTCTCTCCCCGCTGGCGGCTCCACGGGGGCGCCTCTATACTTTCCCGCATGCCGACTGACGCGGGCGATCTGCCCCTTCCGCCGCCGCCCCGGGAAGGCGGGCCGTCCATGCTGGACCTGGTGCGGCTCAGCCGGGACGTCGTCTTTCCCCCCGGGGGCGAAGACCTGTACCGGCAGATCGCGCGGCTCACGGAGCTCCGGGAGGGCAACGAGGTGCTCGACGCCGCCTGCGGACGGGGCGTGAGCTCGCTGTACCTGGCCCGCTCGTTCGGCGTAAGCGGCATGGGCGTGGACAGCGACCCCGTGCTCGTGCAGCAGGCGGCGGAGCGCAGCCGCGAGGAGGGGCTCGAGGGCACCTTCACCTTCGAGACGGCCTCGCTGGACGACCTTCCGTACCGCGACGGCACCTTCGACGTCGCCATCGGCGAGATCGGCCTGGCGGCGTCCGCCGACCCCGCGCGGGCCGTGAGCGAGCTGGCGCGGGTGACGCGGCCGTACGGCTGCGTGGTGCTCGTGCAGCTCATCTGGACGGGGAACGTGGACCCCACGCGCCGCGAGATCCTGGTGCAGCACCTGGGCGCCCGCCCCATGATCCTCGTGGAATGGAAGCAGCTGCTGCGCGACGCCGGCGTGGTGGACCTGGCCGTGGAAGACTGGAGCGACGCGCCGTCCCCGTTTCGCCCCGCGGCGGCGGCGGGCGGCGCGCCGTTCCCCGACTTCTCCGAGATCTTCACGCTCCGCGAGCGCGTGGCCATCCTGCTGCGCGCGTGGAAGCGCTGGGGGTGGAAGGGCGTAAAGGGCGCCGTGATCCGCGAGCGGGAGATCCACCGCCTGCTCACCCGCGAGCGCGTGCTGGGACTTTCGCTGATCAAGGGAACCAAGTGGCCGCAGGACCTCACCAGCCCGTGAGGGCGGCCCGCACCGTGGATGAACCAGGATGGCCGTTACCGAGCAGACCGCGACGCTGACCGCCGAGACCGTGGAGCGCATCCGCCAGGAAGTGCGCGCGCACGGCGCCGACGGATGGCTGCTGTTCAACTTCCAGGGCTCCAACGCCGTCGCCAGCAACCTCCTGGGCCTGCCGGCCATGACGCGGCGCTGGTTCGTGTGGCTGCCGGCCGAGGGCGCGCCCGTGGCCATCACGCACCGCATCGAGCAGCAGCCGTGGACCACGTGGATCGGCGAGAACTGGCCGTACTCGTCGTGGCGCGAGCTGGAGTCGCGGCTGGCGCAGCTGCTGGGCGGGAATCCGAAGGTGGCGATGGAGTATGCCGAGCGCGACGCCGTGCCCTACGTGGACCGTGTCCCCGCCGGCGTCATCGAGATGGTGCGCGCCACGGGGGCCAAGGTGGTGACCTCCGCCGATATGGTGAGCGCGTTCTACGCCCGCTGGAGCGCCGAGGGCGAGGCCAGCCACCGCCGGGCCGCCCGCCACGTGTACGAGGTGGCGCACGAGGCCTTCCGGCAGATCGCCCGGGCCCTGCGCGAGGGGCGGACGACGACGGAGTGGGAGATCCGGAGCTGGATCAAGGACGACTTTGCCCGGCGCGGCATCCGCGTGGGCGGCGACGCCATCGTGGGCGTGAACGGCAACGCCGCCAACCCGCACTACGCGCCCTCCGCCGAGCACCACGCCGAGATCCACCCGGGCGACCTGGTGCTCATCGATCTGTGGGGCAAGGAGGACGACGCGTCCATCTACGCCGACCAGACGTGGATGGGCTTCGCGGGCGAGACGGTGCCGGAGCGGCTGGCGGAGATCTTCGCCGCCGTGCGCGACGCGCGGCTGGCCGCCATCGACCTCGTCCGCCGGCGCCACGCCGCGGGCGAGGACGTGGCGGGGTGGGAGGCGGATGATGCCTCGCGCGGGGTGATCGCGGAGCGCGGCTGGGGCGAGTACTTCATCCACCGCACGGGCCACTCCATCGACCGCGAGCTGCACGGTTCCGGGCCCAACATCGACAACCTGGAGTCGCGCGACACGCGCCGGCTCATCCCCGGCGTGGGCTTCAGCATCGAGCCCGGCATCTACCTTCCCGGCGACGTGGGATTCCGCTCGGAGGTGAACGTCTTCATGGGGCCGGACGGGCCGGAGGTCACGACCCCCGAGCCGCAGACGGAGGTCTACGCCTTGCTGTCCGACCCGCGCTTCGCCTGATGTCCGCCGAGCCCATCCCCCTGCCGCGCAAGGCGCCGGCGCACGGCTGGACGTTGCTGGCCGTGATGCGCGCCTCGCACGACGACGTCGCGTGGGACGCGGCGGACCCCGCGCTGGGCGTGGAGCTCGTCGCGGAGGCGGGGCTGGCCGCGCTCGTGGCTCCCGCGGCCGAGCCGGGCCACGACGCCAACCCGGAGCAGGTGGCCGCGCGGCACTGGGAGGTGCACCGCGCCCTCCTGCGCGGCGACGTGGTCCCCGCGCCGGTGGGCGTCGTGTTCGACTCGTTCGATGCCGTGCGCGCGTTCCTCACCGAGTCGCACGCGGGGCTCAGCGGGGCGCTGGAGCGGGTGGCGGGGCGGTGGGAGTTCCGGCTGCACGTGGACGTGGTCGATGCGGGGTTCAGCCCGCAGCTGGCGCTGGACCTGGCCACGCACATCTACGCGGAACTGCGGCGCATCGCCGTGGCGGCCAACACGCTGCCGCAGGTGAGCGGTCGCGTGTTGAGCGCCGCGTTCCTCGTGAACCGGTCGTCGTCCGCCGCGTTCCAGGACCGCCTGGAGGTGCTGGCGCGGCTGAACAGCGCGCTGGGCCTGGACCTGACGGGCCCCTGGCCCCCGTACGACTTCGTGACGATGGCCCCGCAGCCGCCCGCCGCCGCGCACGGGACGGCGTGAGGGCGACCGGGCTGCAGACGCCGAGCCCCAGCCTGAGCGGCTGAAGCCGCCGCAACAACGGCGGAAAGCCTCACAAACTGCGTGAGGCTTCAAACGACCGGAGCACGTGGCCCGCGCTGCGCGCCGGGGCCTGTTGGAAGTGTATACCCTCTCCCGCGCAGTTTGCGGGAGAGGGTGCGAGCCTACGCGAGCGGGTGAGGGCCCATGGGGGAGAGCCCCACCCGGGAACGACGCATCCATCTGATTTCACCACGTGCCATGAAGCTGACCTTC
>NZ_DASURI010000984.1:0-14717 GCF_036280135.1 Longimicrobium sp. | reverse complement strand
CACATCAAGCGGCTGCGACATGTGACGCTCTGGCGAGTCGAAGTGTGAACGGTGTTCACCACACACTAGTCCACGGCGTCAACTACCACCAGGTACACGACCCGAAAGTGCGAAAGTGCGAAAGTGCGAAAGTGCGAAAGTAACGGCACTTACGCGCGGCCATGCTGGCTCGACGCGTTCCATACATCACGTGGGGAGGAGTGTTCCACGTGGAACATTTTCCTCGCGTGGGGCGGTGCGCGTGGGGAGGAATCTACCAGCAAGGGCAGGGAATAGGTAATAGGGAATAGGGAATAGCCCGCAACAGCGCTCCGGGCCCGGTCACGCACTCACAACGCGCTGTCGCGGCTCCACTTTCGCACTTTCGCACTCCCGCACTTTCGCACTTCCCTCCCTGGCATACGTGTTGCACCCCGGGGTGCTCCCAACTTCGGGAAACCAGCAACAGGGAGGGGTAGATGCAGGACGAGCGGAACTTCGGAACCGCTGGCAGCGGCACCGGCGGCACCGGGAGCGGGCTGGGCTCTTCCGCCAGCGGCTTTTCCGGTTCCACGGGCGGCTCTACCAGCGGCATGGGCACCGGCTCCACCAGCAGCATGGGCGCCACGGGCAGCACCGGGAGCACCAGCGGCGGCGGCACCGCCACCCTGGACGAGCTCAAGCAGCGCGCCGACGGCCTGATGGACACGGCGGCCGAGAAGCTGGAAGAGGTGGCCGAGAAGGTCGACTCCGTCGCGGGGCTGATCCCCAAGAAGGGCGTCGGCGGGCAGGCCAACGCGTACGGCCACACGGCCGCCGACACGCTGGAGAGCGTCGCGCGCTGGCTGCGCGACAACGACACGGCCACGCTTCAGCGCGAGCTGGGCGGCCTGGTGGCCAACCGGCCCCTGAGCATGGTGCTGCTGGCGGTGGGCGCCGGGTTCGTGGCCGGCAAGGTCCTGCGCTAAACCGGGAGGCATCATCATGGCGGACCTGAACGTGACACCGTCCCGAACGGACGACGGGCGGCCCATGGCAGGCGGGAGCGGTGAACCCGCCCTGGGCGAGCTTTTCCGGCAGCTGGCGCAGGACAGCGCCACGCTGGTCCGCCAGGAGATGACCCTGGCCAAGGCCGAGCTCAAGTCCAACGTAAAGAGCGTGGCCCGCGACGCGGTCATGGTGGGCGTGGGCGGCATCCTGGCGCTGGTGGGCGCTCTGGTGCTGCTGGCCTTCCTGGTGGTGGCGCTGGGCGACGCGCTGGACAACTACTGGCTGGGCGCGCTGATCGTGGGCGCCGTCTTTGTGATCGTGGGCGGCCTGCTGGTGATGAGCAACCTCAAGAAGCTCAAGCACGAAGAGGTGGCGCCCACCCGCACCCTGGAGACTCTCAAGGAGGACAAGCAATGGCTGCAGAGCGAGATCAAGCAGGCTCGGCGGGACCTGGCATGAGCGGCACCGGGCGTGACGCGGGCGGCATGAACGCCGGCACCTCGGGCTCCAGCGCCATGGGCGACCGCGGGCTGGGGAGCGCCGAGGTGCACACGGGCCTGCACAGCGGCGGCACCGACCAGTACTCGGGCCTCCAGTTTGCCGGGCACGAGCAGGACACCGGCAACAGCCGCCTGCGCGGCGTGGCCGACGCCGTCCGCGACCGCATTCCCGAGGGCGTGCGCAACCTGGGCGCCAAGGCGGGCGGCGCCACGTCGGGGGTGCGCGAGCGCCTGAGCGGCGTGAACGACCGCACCACGGGCATGCTGGAAAGCCGCGGCCTGCTGGACCGGCTGCGCGACAACCCGCTCCCCGTGCTGGGCGTGGCCTTCGCCTTGGGCTTCCTGCTCTCGGGGCGAGACGATGACGACGACTTCGAGCCCACCCGTGCCTCTCGCGCCCGCAGCGAGCTGCGCAGCGCGCTGATGGCCGGGGTCACCGCCGGCATCGCGCAGGGCGCCCGCGGGTTCCTGGGCGAGGCCAGCACGGAGGGAGGCAGCTTCCTCAACACGCTGCTGGACAACCTGGTGGGCGGCAAGGGCGGCGCGCAGACCGGCGGCAGCCGCTCCGGCGGTCCGTCGCGCGCCGGCGGCACGGGCGGGAGCTCGTACGGCTCGGGCGGCGGCAGCCGCGCCGGGACCACGGGCGGAAGCACGGCGGGCCGCTCGGGCTCGTACAGCGGCGGCAGCACGGGCCGTCCGCCCAGCCACCAGGAATACTGAGCACGTGGCGCAGGCCGGCTTTCGCGTGACCGGCCGGGTGCAGGGAGTGGGGTTCCGCTGGTGGACCCGCTCCCTCGCCACGGAGCTGGGCCTGACCGGGGCCGTCCGCAACCTCGCGGACGGCTCCGTCGCCGTTCACGCCCGCGGATCGGACGCGCAGCTCGCCGAGCTGCGCGCGCGCCTGGCCAAGGGTCCGCCCGGCGCCCGCGTCACCGACGTGGAATCCGTCCCCTTCGAGGCCGAGGACATCCGCGAGGGCGAGTTCGACATCCTTCGCTGATTTCCGAACAACTTCCGAAGAAAATCGGCTTTCGAGATTCGCGATCAGCGCACGATCGCGGATTTCCGAATCCTCCGCATCGTCCCGAGAGCCCAAACGCGCCAGAAGCGATTTTCGAGCGGGTTTTGGCGAGCTGCGCCGACGGTGGCTCGTAAACGGATGGATTGGGCAGATGACGACGGAGGCGCGGCAGGGAGTTCCCCGCCGCGCCTCCGTTCGTCGCTCTGGAGGAAGATCTTCTTCTACTTGCCTACGCAGAAGGAGCCGAAGACGCGATCCAGCACGTCGTCCACGCTCACGGCGCCGACCAGGCCCTCCAGGGCGGCGACGGCGTCGCGAAGGTGGGTCGCCGCGAACTCCATCGGCACGGCGGCGTCCATCGCGTCCAGAAAGGCGGCGACCTCGTCGCGCGCGGCGCGGAGCGCGCGGGCGTGGCGCTCGCGTGTGACGAGCGGCGCCTCGCCCGGCTCGCCCAGGATCCCACCGAACGCCTTCCGAAGGAGCGCGCGCCGCAGCTCCGCGATGCCGTCCCCCGTCGCGGCCGAGACCTCGACCGTCACCGCGTCCGTCATCTCGCGATCCGCATCCGCCAGGGCATCCGCGTGGGCGTCGGACTTGGTGCGGACGAGGACCAGCCAGTCGGCGGGGATGTCCGCCATGAACGCGGCCTCATCCGCATCCACCGATCGTCCCGCCTCCACGCAGAACAGCACCAGGTCCGCGGCCTGGAGGTAGCGCCGCGCCACCTCGATGCCTATCCCCTCCACCACGTCGCCCGTCTCGCGCAGGCCGGCCGTGTCGACGAGGCGAAACGGGTAGCCTTCCACGGACACGGAGGCTTCCAGCGCGTCGCGCGTGGTCCCCGGGATGTTGGTGACGATGGCGCGCTCCGTCCCCAGCAGCGCGTTGAACAGCGACGACTTGCCGCTGTTGGGCCGGCCGGCGAGCACCGTGAGCGCGCCTTCGCGCAGCAGCTCGCCTTCCGGCGCGGTGGCCAGCAGCGACTCGATACGGGCGATGACGTCGCGGGCAGAGGCCTGGATGCGCGCCGGGGGAACGGGCGGCTCGTCCTCTTCCGGAAAGTCGATGGAGTACGCGATGAGCGCCTCCGTGCCGATCACCGCGTCGCGCAGCTCGGATACGCGGCGCGACAGGCCGCGCTCCATCTGGTGCACGGCCGCGCGGTGCAGCGCCCGCGAGCGCCCGTCGATGAGGTCCGCGACGGCCTCGGCCTGCAGCAGGTCCAGCTTGCCGTTGAGGTACGCACGGCGGGTGAACTCGCCCGGCTCCGCGGCGCGCGCGCCGGCCGCCAGCAGCGCGTCCAGCACCAGCTGCGGCGTCAGCACGCCGCCGTGCGTGGCGATTTCCAGCACGTCCTCGCCCGTGTAGCTGGCCGGCGCGGCAAAGTACGTCACCAGGCCGCGGTCCAGCAGCTCGCCGCTTTCCGGGTGCCGCAGCGCCGTCAGCCGCTGCGCCCGCGGCCGCACCTCGCCGATGCCCGGCGCGATGCGGTGCAACACGCCCAGCGCATCCGGCCCGGAAACGCGCAGCAAGGCCACCGCGCCGCGTCCCTGCGGCGTGGCGATGGCGGCGATGGTATCGGAGGGAAGGGCAGACGTCGTCGATGTAAGCATGCCTGCATGATCGCAGGCGATGCGCGCCAACGAAAGTCCGTGAGCTCGGAATTCAGTTCCGAAACCGACGTGCATCAATCACGATGTTGTGCACGTGCTGTAGCGACGGATTCCGATCAAATAAACCGCATCGCGAAATTCGCAGGATTGCTCGTCGTTTAAACACCGATCCTCCATTCAGCAGCTCGTCGATCAAATAACCATCAAATAGGCTCACGCCCAATACGGTACGTAACGCGCGTGCTTCCGTGAGCGGTTATCCAGATCGTCAGCTTTAATGAGACCTGCCTCTAGCGTTTCGTTGATGATGCGCGACGCCATCGCCGAATTCTTGACATCGATTCCGAAGCGATCACGCAGGCTCGAGTTCGTGAGATACTTGCGCGCGATAAACTGCAGCCCAGCATGCTGGTAGCAGGCGCGAATCCGCTCGGTGCGATCCATCTGCGGAAACGGGCGCGGAGCATAGAGCACCGTGACCGTGTGCTCGTCACTCATGCGAAAGTCTGGTGGTGGAAGCTGATACACTTCCGCCTGCCGAACCACTTTGTCGATCCCGCTTCCACGTTCCTCGCAAATGCCCAAGCGACGAAGTAGCGCCGCGAGTTTCTCGTTGCGGGACCTGGGTGTTGCGTCCAAAAACCGCTGCGGATCGATCAAGGGCCGCCCAGGATTGCTGATTTCCATTCGACCATCGAAAACCTCGATGACCGGACCAGTCCCGGTAAGGAGAAAATCCTGGTGAATGAGCGCGTTAGCGACTAGCTCGCGAACCGCGAGGGGCGGATACAGCGTGACCTGCGTACGCAACGCCTTCTCGATTACCTCATTGGAAGGCAGGAGCGCGTCCATCGTCTCCAGAAGCCGCTTGAACCCGCTCGCATATCCTTCGGCGCTGACGAATTCCTTGCTCGAATCGTATCGCGCCTCACCCGTATACAGGATGAGACGAACGGCTTTGCGCTCCAAGCCGAGCGGTTTTAGCTGGCGCGCGAATGCAATCGCACCGAGGTTGGTGATGTCATAGCCGCCGGCGTTCCTGCGGATCACACCTTCGTCGACCATGCGGTCGCAAATGGCGCCCGAAGAACCCGGAACGGGTAAACCGGCCAAATCGAAATAGGCTTCGCAGGCGAGCAGACGCACGACTTCGTCCGCGCTAACACCTCCCAGCGCGATGTCATCCTCGAACGACCTGCGCGAGAAGCGCAGCCAGAGCTTCCTCTCCTTCTCAAAGTGACCTCTCAGCTTTGTCTTGCTGCTCCCAATCCGGATGTACTCCTCCCCTTCAAAGGAGACCGGGGCAGTAGAGGCGGAGGGAACCTGTAGAACCACCACGTGCTTGCCATCGATGTTCTCTTCGCGAAAGCGAAAATCAACTCGCGGGTTGAGCGCATGGGCCAGCCAGATCTCAAGGAGCTGATTACCTCGCTTCGCAGTTTTGGGCGAAAACGTTGTTCCCACCACTGCTGCCGTGGCGTCATCGATCCCCCAGATCATGAAGCCAGCATTTTCGCCGTGAAGCGCCGCCGAGTTCGCCAGAGCAGAGATGTATTGGCCGATCTCCGCAGGATCAGAGTTGTTCTGTTTGAATTCAACCCACTCCAGCTCATGCCCGTTGCTGAGCAAACGGGTAACCAAGCCAGCAACGTCCACGTTTTCCTCGTCGTACATCCGACCGGCTGGTTGAGAGTGTCTCTACGGGACGGTTCTTTTGTTCAGTTTACATCCCGGGCCGTAACAACGCTACCACACCGGCGATCGTGAGCACGGGTAGATATCCGCATGAACAATGGGGAATCCGGGCGCGGCTGTCCCTCTCATCCACTGACAAACGGATGAGGTGAGGACCGGAACGGCCCGCCCCACCTGCGGCGCAACCTCCCCAGCCGGAGGCGCGCCCGCGGGACGGCGTCAGCACGCAAGCGGACGCGTGGCAACGGCTTGTGATCCGGCAAGCTCCGGTTCACGCGGGGTACGCGGATTGCGGCCCGCCCGGCATCCCCCGCATCCCGCTCCACACCCGCACGCCGGCGCATCGCCTTGGGCAACCTGTTCTCCGAGATCTCGGGAAAGTTCAGCAAGAGCCTGATCTTTGGCTGCTTCTTTCCCGTCGTCTTCTTTCTGCTGCTGGACTGGATCTTCTTTCGTCCCTTCATCCCGCCCCTCAACGGCGCGGCGGGGGCGCTGGCGGCGCTGGATCCCAAGTGGCAGACAGTCGCCCTCGCGGGGCTGGCGGTGCTGTTCTCGGGCCTGCTCTACACGCTCAACCGCCCCATCACCCGCTTTTACGAGGGGTATCCCTGGCAGCACTCGCTCGTAGGCCAGTGGCGCAAGCGGCGGCAGGTGCGGCAGTGGAAGAAGACGCGCGGCCTGGCCCTGGGCGTGGACGCCGTCCTCCGCACACCTGAACCCGTCACGTCAGCCGCCAACCCACCCGCGACGGAAACGGCGGAGCAAAAGAAGGCGCGCGAACGGAGGGAGAAGAAGGACAGGCGGGAGCTCCAGGACAGGGAAGACACGCTTTCCGACCTGGGCGACGGAAGGCTGCGGGCGTTCCACCGGGCGTTTCCGTCCAGTGAAGGCTCCGTGCTGCCCACGCGGCTGGGCAACGTCATCCGCAGCTTCGAGGACTACCCGCAGCGGCAATACCGGATGTCCGCCATCTACCTGTGGCCGCGGCTGGTGGGCGTGATCGACAAGGAGTACGCGGCCGCCGCGGACGACGCCAAGAGCTCGTTCGACTTCATGATGAACGTCTCGTTCCTCAGCGGCGCCAGCGCGGGCGGGCTGCTGCTGCTGGGACTTGCGTCGCGGGGGATCTGGGGGCTGTCGCTGGCCTTCTGGCTGCAGGTGGCGGGGCTGATGATCGCCTGCTACGTGTTCTACGCCGGCTCCATCGGGCAGGCGATGGCGTGGGGCGACCTGGTGCGTGGCGCGTTTGACCTGTACCGCGGCAAGCTGCTGGCGCAGATGGGCTTCACGCAGAAGCCCGCCGACCTGAACGAGGAGCGGGCGCTGTGGCGGGCCATCTCGCTGCAGATGGTCTTTGGCGACCCGCCGGCACACACGGGGCTGCCCCTGCTGCGCTACGCGGAGGGCGGCACGTACGCCGTCGGCAGCCCCGCGAAGCCGCTGGACGTCTCGCGATCGGCCAAGCAGGTGGAGGGCGGATCGCAGACGTGCCTGCTGATCCACAACCCGTACAGGGCCGCGATCAGCGACGTGCGCGTGACGGACTCACTTCCCCCCGGCGAGCGCTACCTGTGGGGCTCGGCGCTGAGCGAGGGCGAGGCACTGACGGTCACGGGCACCGATCCCATCACCATCTCCGTGGGCGCGATGGAGCCGAACGAGCGGCGCATCGTGGTCTACCGGTCCACCAAGTAGGCGATCATGGCCGCGAAATCGAAGCCCCGGCGCGGGTTTGCCAGGCGCCTCAAGGACTCGAGGTCCAAGAGGCAGAAGCAGCTGGAGCGCCGGGCGACCGCGGCCGAGCGGCGGCGCAGAGCCATCGCGATCCGCTACGGCCTGGATGGCGACGACGACACCCGGGGCTACCCCCGGCCCAACCCGACAGGAAAGTGAGCATGGACCAGGATTACGTGACGCGCCTGGAGCAGCTGGCGGAGGAGCTCCACCGCGAGGCAGGCCGGTTGGAGATCCAGGGCCGCGCGCTTACCGCCGCGGAGATCCGCCGCGTGCAGGCGCTGCGGCGGGCGCAGGACTTCGTGCGGGAGGCGGCGTTCGTGCTGGCGTCCGCGGAGGATGCGCGGGACCAGGAGAGCGGCGTCACGCGCGGCGACGATGATCCGATCGTTCACGGAAGAATCCGCGACGGGTCGTCCAGCCTGTCGGGGGACGCTGATCGGGGTGGGCCGCTGGAGAACACCAGCCTCGCGGGCGACGACGACACGCCGGGGTACGGGCGGGGCAAGCGTGGCGAGCTCTAGGCGCGGCCCGTTCCGCAACCTGGACTTTGAAGCGGCGGAGCAGGAGCAGCTGCGACAGGCCGAACTCCCGGACGACGTGGCCGTCTGGGAAGCGGCGGGCACGCGGCCGGAGGAGCCGCTGGCGCACCTGGAGGCGGAGAGCGGTATCGGCCGCGCGCGGCTGCGCACCGTGCTGGCGGACGCGGGCCTGCGCGAGGTGGGTTCCACGCGGGGCGGCGTGGTGTCGCGCCACTGGCTGGACGCGGTGCTCGTTGGCGCGGTCGTGCTGGTGAGCTGGCTGGCCCTGCGCGAACCGGCCCATCCTTCACGGTCGCGCCACGTGCGAACGCGCGAGGCCATCGTCGCGTACCAGGTGCTGGACGCATCGCAGCTGGCAGACACCACGGCCCCCGCGCCCACCGGCGCCATCGCGTCCATCCCCACCGCGGCCGGGCGGATCGTGCTGCGGACGATTCCGAAGGGGCAGGCGGTCCGCAAGGACGACCTGGGCCCGCGCCTGGCCGCCGGCGCCATGGACGGGCGCGCGGTGATGATGATCACCGTCGCGCCCACGGACGCGCAGCCGCGCCCCGGTACACACGTGGGCCTGATGTTCACGCCGCGCACGCCGGGGAGCACCGGCGCCGTGCTCCCGGACGCGCTGGTGCTCGCGGCCACGCGCGCGGACTCCGCGCTGAACCTGCTCGTCGCACTGCGCCAGGCGGACCTCGCGACGGCTGCCGCGCTGCTGGGCAACGCCGAGGTGCACGTCGTCGCGACGCCGCCCTGATTCGCGGCAAGGAGAGTACGAGAACGGATTTCTCACGCAGAGCCGCAGAGGCGCGGAGTACTTCGTCGCGTGATGAAGTACTCTGCGTCCTCCGCGGCTCTGCGTGAGAAAATCAGTTGCAGTTCCTCTGCTGCCCCTGCTCCCTCTGCGTGAGAAAGCAGGAAAAGCCGGCCCACGCAAAAGCGCCCGCCCTCCACGAAGGAGAGCGGGCGCTTTCGCATCAGGCGTATCGGGCAGGATCCGTCAGCGCTTCTTGCGGTTGCGAGCCTCGGCGGCCTTCTTGGCCGCGTCCTCCGCCTTTTGCGCGTCCGTGGCGCGCCGGCGCTCCCTGGCAATCAGGATCTGCTGCGGCAGCGACGCCACGTTGGTCGACGCATAGTACAGGTTGAGGCCCGACGGCATCACGAAGAAGACGAAGCCCATGACCAGCGGCATGGTGTACATCATCATCCGCGTCTGCTCGTTCTGCTCCATCCCGCTCATCTTGGTGCTCACCCACTGCAGCGCGAACATGCTGGCCATGAGGAACACGGGAAGGATGTGCAGCGGGTCGCGCAGGGACAGGTCCGGCAACCAGGCAAAGCTCGTCCCGCGGAACTCGATGGCACCCTGGAACACGAAGAACAGGGTGATGAGCACCGGCATGGGGATGAGCATGGGCAGGCACCCCGATACCATGCTGAACGGATTCACCCCCAGCTCCGAGTACGTCGCCATCATCTCCTGGTTCATGCGGCCGGGATCGTTGGCGTACTTTTGCTGGATCTCCTTGATGCGCGCCTGCAGCACGGGCTGCACGGCCATGTTCTTCATCTGCGACCGCATGGCGCGCGCGTTGAGCGGCCACGTGGCCAAGCGCACGATGAAGCCGAACAGGATGAGCACCAGGCCGTACGACAGCCCCAGCGAGTGCATCTCCTTGAGGGCCCACAGCACCACGGCCGAGATGGGGCGCACGACGGGGCGCAGCCAGCGGTAGCCGTACGGGTTCACCTCCTCCAGCTCGTGGCCCACGGCCGCCAGGCGGTCGTGCTCCTGCGGGCCCAGGTACGCCTGCAGGGCAAACGTGCCGTTCGCCGGCAGCGGCTGCACCACGCGGCCCCGCGCGCGCGACGTGCGCAACGTGTCCTTGCCCACGGCGTACTTCACGTCCGTCGCCGGCTCCAGCAGCAGCTCGCTGAAGCGCGACGGGCCGGCGTTGATGACGGCCAGGAGGAAGTAGCGGTCCTTGATGCCGGCCCAGACGAGCGGCCCCGGGATGGTGTCCGGCATCTTGACCTTGGCGATGGGCGTGCGCCGGATCTTGTCGCGGTCCCAGCCCACGAACGCCAGCTCGCGCGCGCTGCCGTGGTCCGGCGCGTCGTGCGGGGCCAAGCCCGTGCCCATCTCCGTGATCAGCCGGCCGCCGGCGGGCACGCCCGTGATGCGCCCCTGCACGTCCACCAGGTACCCGTCCGGGCGAAAGGTGTAGGTGATCTCGGCGCGGGGGCCCGCGTTGGTGCTCACGAAGCGCAGCTGCTTCGGGGCGTCACCGGCGCGCAGGTCGATGCGGTCCGTGCTGGGCGCGAAGGTGACGTTGCGAAAGTCGATGGTGTCGCGGCCCACGGCCACGCGGTGCGCCAGCACGTCGCGGGCGCTGCGGGGCACCAGCTGCACGCTGCCGCCCTTTTGCACGTAGCTCTCAAAGCGCAGCAGCGTGGCCGCGTTGAGGGCCGCGCCGCGGGTGCTGAAGCGGTACTCGTACAGGGGCGAGCGCACCGTCACCAGGCGCTCGGGCTCCGTGCCGGCCGTGGGGCGCTGGACGGGCGTGGTGGCGGATGCGGCGGCGCCCGGCGCGGGCGCGGTGCCGACGGCCGCCGTGGCCGAGTCGGCGCCGGCGGGGCGGGGCTGCTGGGCGGGCGGCTGCACCAGCGCGTTCCATCCAAAGAGGAACACCGCCGCGATCACGAGAAACAGGACGAGCCTGCGGGTCTGGTCCATCGGAACGAATCCAACCGTGGCCGGAAGATGGATGAAGCCCCGTGCCCAGGTCAGGGCACGGGGTCGTAACCGCCCTTGCAGAACGGCTGGCAGCGGGCCAAGCGCTTTACGAGCAGCCAGCCGCCGCGCGCGGCCCCGTACCGCTGCACGGCCTCCAGGCCGTACTGCGAGCAGGTGGGCGCAAAGCGGCACGCCGGGGGTGTGAACGGCGAGATCCCCTTCTGGTAGAAGCGGATGGCCGCGATCATCGCGCGCGCGAGCACAGTTCCTCCGTGAGCGCGGCCACCTCGTCGCGCAGGCTTGCGAACGAGGCGGTGTAGGCTTCGGGACGGGCCCGCAGCAGTACGTCGGTCGCGGCCCCGCGGTTTCCGAGCCCGGGCAGCAGCACCGTGCGCCCCAGCTCGCGCAGCCGCCGCTTGAGGCGGTTGCGCTCCACGATGGTGCGCTTGTGCTTGGGCACGACCACGCCCAGACGGGCAAACGGAGCGGGGGAAGGGGAGACGAACGCGTCCAGGTGGCGCGTCTTGCTCCTCTTCCCCCGTCTGAACAGCGACCGGATCTCGTCCGACGCGGTGATCCGGGCCTGCCGCGGCAGGCCGAACCCCCCGCGCGCGCGGCCGCCGGAGGTCTCCTCCATGCGTCCGTGCGCGGCCCCGCCGCTCAGTACTTGCTCGGGACGCTGACGGCCAGCTTGTGGCGGCCCTTGCGGCGCCGGGCGTTCAGCACCTCGCGGCCGCCCTTGGTGGCCATCCGGGCGCGGAACCCGTGCTTGTTGATCCGCTTGCGGTTGCGCGGACGGTAACTCGGCTTCATCGGTCAAGACCCCTTCGGGTGTAAGGCTCGCGGCAAAGACCGTGAATGTAAACCCGATCGGCCCGTTCGTCAACCGGGCAGGTCTCTCGGGCGCAGGAACTTCGGAACTGCTTTCTCACGCAGAGCCGCGGAGAACGCAGAGAACGGCAGCTGCCAACTGCATTCTCACGCAGAGGGAGCAGGGGCAGCAGAGGAACTGCAACTGCCGGATCCGCGGCTCAGTCCGGCTCCAGCGCGCGGCGCATCCCGGCGAGGGCCTCGCGCAGGAGCGGGGCATCGTTCGTCGACTCCGCGAACCAGGCGAGGGCCGTGCAGTGGAACGCCGCCCGCAGCCGCGCCATCCGCAGCGTCCGCGCATCCACGGGGCCGTACGCGCGGAGAAAGATGTCACGGGCACGCGCCGGGAGAAAGGCGTAGAGGACCTTCAGGTCGAGGCCCGGATCGCCCACGTGCACGTCCCCCCAGTCGATCACGCCGGAAATCCGCCTTGCTTCATCAACGAGCAGGTGGCGGACGTACAGGTCGCCGTGCACGACGGCCGGCGTGGGCGAGAAGGGTGGAAGGGGGGCGTCGAACAGGTGGAGCCACGGCTCCGCGTCCGCGATGCGGCCGCGCGCCTGCAGGTGCGCCAGGCGAGCCTCCAGCTCCGGCATCCGCCGCGCGAACTCCGTCCGGCCCATCTCGTCCCCCGGCAGGCCCAGCCCGTCCGCCGGCGTGGCGTGCAGCGCGGCCAGAAAGGCGCCCAGCGGCCCCGCGGCCGCCCTCCGCTCCAGGTCCGTGGGGTTCGCCGCGTCCACCGGCACGCCGTCCAGCACCCGGTACCCGGCAAAGGGCCAGGGATAGCGCTCCATGGGGCGGCCGGCCCAGCGCGGGTCCGGCACGGGGAGGGGCAGACGGGCGGCCAGGATCGGCATCACCCGCGTCTCCCGCTCCAGCAGCGCGACCGTGCTCTGTTTGCGGGGAAAGCGAAAGACGAGGGCGCCGTCCACCAGGAACGCCGTGTTGTCCCATCCGCTGCCGAACGGCCGGATGCCACCCGCGCCCAACTCCGGGAACTGCTCCCGCACCAGCGACAGCGCCAGATCCGCCGTCACCTCCCGCTCCGCCCGCCACGGCTCCGTCATCGGCGATCACCTCTCACGAAGGGGGACGGCAGGAATCGGCGGCTCACGGAAGGGGCCTTAGAGGAGGGGCGAGGGAGAAACAAACGACGGGAGGAAGGTAGCAGTTCCGTGCGTCTGCTGCGGCGTCGGAAAGGGATTGGTGGACAATCCAACGAACGTTCATTGTGTGATCTTCGGAAGGATTTCGGAACTCTGCCAGATGCGCAGGCCGGGGGTTCCCGAAGGGATTCCGAGCCGTTGCGCAAGCCCCCCACCAACGCGGCTAAAACTATGCACTTACGGGGCTTTCTTGACTTTTCCACATCGCGTTTCTACGTTGCCGCGGTGCCGTTTCCTATCCGATCCGCCGTTCGTCCGTTACCGTCTGAAGTGTTGATGGAGCTCACCGCCGGGGAAATCTGGTCGCGCATCCTGGACAGTGCCAAGACCGCGCTACCGGAGCAGGCATTCCGGACCTGGCTGGCTCCCACGCAGGCGGTCGCCATCTCCAACGACCTGCTGGTGGTCGCCACCCCCAATCCGTTTGCCGTGGACTGGGTGGAGGACAAGTACGCCGGGCTGCTCACCAACATCGGTGAGCACCTGTTCGGGCGTCGCTTTACCCTCTCCGTCCAGTACCAGGGAAACGGCAAGGCTCCGTCCGTGCCCGCCATCGACCTCGCCCCGCCGTCCGTGACCCTGCCCGCCGCGCCCCGCACCGAGGCGCCGGCCGTGCACGCGGGCAGCGCCGCCGCGGATCCGCGCCCCGTGCTGGCGCCCCTGAACCCGCGGTACTCGTTCGACCGCTTCGTGGTCGGCAACAACAACCAGCTGGCCGCCGCGGCCGCGCACGGCGTGGCCGAGGCCCCCGCGCGCATGTACAACCCGCTGTTCATCTACGGCGGAGTGGGGCTGGGCAAGACGCACCTGATGCACGCCATCGGGCACACCATGCTGCAGCGCGACCCCTCCAAGCGGGTGATGTACCTGTCGTCGGAGCGGTTCACCAACGAGCTGGTGAGCGCCATCCAGGACGGCAGCATGGCGGAGTTTCGCCGGCAGTACCGCGCCTGCGACCTGCTGCTGGTGGACGACATCCAGTTCCTTGAAGGCAAGGAGCGCACGCAGGAGGAGTTCTTCCACACCTTCAACGCCCTGCACGACTCGCAAAAGCAGATCGTGCTCACGAGCGACCGCCCGCCCAGCGCCACGGGGCTGGAGGACCGGCTGGTCTCGCGCTTCGAGTGGGGGATGGTGGCCGACATCAAGCCGCCCGACTTCGAGACGCGCGTGGCCATCCTGCGGCGCAAGGTGGAAGAGGACAGCCTGGTGATCCACGACGCCGACGAGGTGCTCACGTTCATCGCCAAGCACAAGACGTCGTCCGTGCGCGAGATCGAGGGGGCCATGATCAAGCTGCTGGCGTACGGCAGCCTTACGCGGCGCCCCATCGACCTGTCCCTGGCGCGCGAGGCCCTGGGCGTGGGCCCCGGCACGGACGGCGGCGGGGGAGTCTCCGCGGGCGGGGTGACGCCGCAGCGGGTGCGCGACAAGGTGGCGCAGGCCTGGGGCACCACGTCCGAGGCGCTGCAGTCCAAGAAGCGCACCAAGGACCTGACCATCCCGCGACAGGTGGCCATGTACCTGATCAAGGAGATGTTCGACCTGGCGCTGGTGGAGATCGGCAAGCTGTTTGGCGGCCGCGACCACTCCACGGTCATCCACTCCATCGCCAAGGTGGAGGAGGAGATCTCCGCGGATCCCGCGTTCCGCCGGCGCATCGAGGAGCTGCGCGAGACGCTGCGGTGAACTGCAGTGCGTGAGTGCGTGAGTGCGTGTGTGCGTGAGTGCGGATGTGGTTCGGCGGGCGGGACGGGACGGTGTGGGTGGGACGGGGATTGCGACGGAGCGGGTGAACCCGCCGCTGGGACAGCCATAAGCCCCGTCTCAACTCGCTGACGCTCGCCGAACGAGGTTTCAACCGATCGGACGCGGC
>NZ_DASURI010000983.1:0-10798 GCF_036280135.1 Longimicrobium sp. | reverse complement strand
AAAAACCGTCCCGCGCGGGACCGCGGGCCGGCGGCGTGGCACTCGCCCGCGACGGACAGTCCGCGAAGGCGGACTTCGCGATGTTCCAGCGGCGAATTCATTCGCTCGTCGCGGAGGTGGCCATGGCGAAATCGGTCATCTCGGCATCGCCCATCCCGGCATCACCCATCCCGGCATCACCCATCCCGGCATCGCCCATCCCGGCATCGCCCATCCCGGCATCGCCCGTCCCCGCATCCGCCATCGCGCTCACAGCACGCCCTGCTGCCACAGGTGCAGGGGCAGCACCAGCGCGGTCGCGATGGCCGTGCTGATGGACTGCAGGCGCAGGTCCCAGGGTGCCACCTTGGGCCACGCCTTCACCCGCCGCACCGTCAGGTACAGCATGACGCTGATGATGCAGAGGAGCGCCGCCAGCATCACCCCCCACCGGCTCACACCCGATGTGCCCACGGAGAGACCGATCGGTACCACGATGAGGAAGCCGACGATGGCGCCGAACGCCGCCAGCCGGTTGGGCGACCGGCGGCGCTCCCCTGGCACCCGCAGCAGGTGCGCGAAAAGCACGATCATCAGCTGCGCGGCGACCACGCCCACGTACGGCAGGTACAGCAGGTTGGATGGCGTGCGCGGCCAGACGATCGCCACCACGTCGTTGGTGAAGAAAAGGAGCGTCGGCAGGCCGGCCACGTAAAAGACCGTGCGGATGTGGTACCCGGCCCCCGCCTCGGGCTCCATCCGGCGCGCCACCAGGTGGAACCCCGCGAAGCAGAGCACGGCCAGCGCGGGCGCGATGGTCCACTCCGCGCCGCCCAGCGCGTACGCGCCGTAGACGACGAGCGCCAACCCCATGGCGCTGCTCAGGGCCAGGAAGCGGAACCGCCACGCCAGCAGCCCCGCCAGCAGCGTGATCACCAGCTGCGCCGCCAGCTGCCGGGCAATGTGCTCGCCGCCGTACGGCGTCATCATCCACAGCAGGAAGTACGTGGCCAGCGGCACCACCAGGTTGTCGCTGCCGCCGGGGCTGATCCCCTCGAAGATGGTGACCGTCAGGGCGATCTGCGTGGCGATGAGGACGCTCGCCCAGCGGCTGGTGTCCGTGGCCAAAAGGAGCGGCAGGTGCACCGCCATGAACGTCGTCAGCAGGAACACGGCGGACCCTTCCAGCGACCGCCGGTCCGTTTCCACGTGGTAGATGGCCTTGCCGTACTCCGACCCCAGCAGCGCCGCGAGCGAGTCGCTCACCATCAGCACCAGCAGGGAGATGAGGTAGAAGACCGGCTGGTTTCCCGCCAGCAGGAACAGGAGGTAGATGGCGATGGGGTAGTAGATGCCCCCCTCCGACCGCCGCTCCACGCCGTGGATGCTCTGCAGCAGTCCCAAACGGCGCGTCGCGAAGATGATCCCCGCGAACCCGAAGGCCAGGATGAGCACCGTCCCGTGCCACGCGAACAGCCACGGGAACGCGGCCGTGACGGCGCCCGCGCCAAAGTGCGCCAGCTTGCGCGTCCACTCCGCCGGCGGGTTCCCGAAGTGCCGCCACGCCTCGCCGATGGCGAACAGCAGCAGCAGGAACACGCTCACGAGCCCCGCGCGGGCCAGCTCGCCCCCCACCGTGCCGAACGGCGGCATCCATCCCGTCAGCGCGTTCATCCCGCCACCCGGTCCACGTGCAGCGCGCCGTAGAACCACGCCAGGTCGCGGGCGTGCAGCGCCTGCGCCGTGTCACGCAGCGGCTCCACGCGGCCGGCGAGCGCATCCGGGCGCGAACGGGGCGCCAGCAGGTTCCAGTATACCAGCCGGGCGCCCGGATTGGACCGTTCCACGAGCGCGCCGTAGCAGCGCTCGTGCTCCGCGGGACTCATGTACTCGAAGATGTCGGAGAGGTTGAACCCGTCGAAGCGCCCCTCGCCCGCCTGCTCGATGGGCGCGCGCACCAGCCGCACCCGGTCCATGCGCGACCGGATGGTCTCGAACCACTCCGGGCGCAGGTAGCGGGGCAGGGCCTCGGGCGGGTAGTTGCCCGTCATGATGTACGCCACGTACGGATTGCTGTGCACGGGCAACGCCGTGAGCGCGTGCCGCGTCCGCGCCAGGATGCGCGCGCCCACGGAGCCTTCCACGTGTGAGAAGAATGCGGGATCGCGCCCCATCCGTCCCATCACCGCGCGGCTGAAAAACAGGCGAAAGAGCAGGCGCCAGCGCCACGTGTTCCACTCGCGCGCGTAGAACCGCTCCTGTTCCGCCAGCGACCGCTTCTCCCGCAGCCGGTCGATGCGCCGGCGCGGATGGACGAACGGCAGGATACGGGTGCGGAACGCCCGCAGGTAGCGCTCGAACTTGCCCGCGTGGATCACTCCGCCGGCGATCGCGTCCGGCATGGAGTCCCAGAACCCCCGCGCCTCTGTCGACAGATCGCCCCGTAGAGACCGATAGGTCTCCAATCGCGCCGCCGACGGCGCCGTGCCCAGGAACGCGAGGAGTTGCGGGTGCTCCAGCCGGCGGAACGCGGCCATCCGCAGCTCCACGCAGGCCAGCTGCACCGGGCTCAGGTCCGCCGCGACGACCTCCGCGGGGTCCAGCGTGAGCATCGCGAGGGCGTTGTCGCCCGCGGAGGCGATGGAAAGCAGGCGCCCGCCCGCGGCAGCCGGGGCGAGCGCCTCGCAGAGCACGTCCGCGTCCTCCCACACGCTCGCGTAGCGGATGAAGGAGAACGACGCGCGGTTGTCGATGCTGCTATGTCTAGGCTGATTCATGCCTTGCGGCACTGGATGTCAGGTGCGCCCGCGCCGCTGTGACGCGATTGACACGCGGCGGCATCGCCTGTGTTGATGGATGCCTCACCGCTTGCGTCATCCTGAGGGAGGCGCCGCGCGAGCTTCGCCCGGGCAAGGATCATGGCGCCGACCGAAGGATCTTGCGTCCCCTCCTCTGCGCCCGCGCTTAGGCAGGATCTCGCCCGGAAAGTCCGTGCACCGGATCAGACACGGAGGCACGCACACAAGATCCTTCGTCGCGCCAACGTATTCAGCGCCATCGGGTTCGCGCGGCGCTCCTCAGGATGACAATGTCGCTACCTCTGCCAGTGTCCAGAGTAGCACGTCAACGGGTTCCGCGGGCGTTCCTCAGGATGACGCCTCTCCGCTTCGGGGCGGAAGGAAAGACGGTTCGGCATCCGGCGCGTCCAGGCGGCGGATGGTGCCGGCGGTGCCGTCCATCTCCACCATCTCGCCGTCGCGCAGCGTGTCCAGCAGGCCGGCAATGCCCACCACGCACGGCAGCGCCAGCTCGCGCGCCACGATGGCACTGTGGCTCAGCAGCGAGCCGCGCTGCACGAGGATGCCCTCCACGGCGGGAAAGAGCAGCGTCCAGCCCGGGTCCGTGCGCTCCGCCACCAGGATGTGCCCCGTAAGCTCGCCCGCGTGGTTGGGGTCACGGACCACGCGCACGGGCGCGCGCACCACGCCCGGCGACGCGCCCGTCCCGCGCAGCTCGGCGGACGGTGCGGCGGCCGGCGCCAGCGCGGCCACGAACTCCGTGGGCGGACCGTGCGTCTCGAAACGGTCCGGCGGGGCGGGAGCGCGTTCGTATGCGGCGAACTCCGCCTTGCGCAGCGCCGCCAGCGCGCGCAGGTCCGTCGTCACGCCCGTGCCGTCCAGGTGCGCGAAGATCTCGTCCACGCGCAGGTACAGCACGTCGCGGGACGCGTCCAACCGTCCCGATTCCGCCAGCCGCGCGCCAATGCCCAAAAAGATGCGCCGCACCGCCCCGAACACGCGCGTGCGCTCGAAGCGCAAGTTCTCGCGGTCGCGGATGCGGGTGCGCGCCTGCCGCAGCACGGAGAAGAAGGCGCGTCGCCGCAGACCACGCAGTCGCGACCGCACGGTCGCCTCGGCGGACGCGCGCACCTGCGCCTCGTGCGCTCCGTCCTGTGGGCGCACGGCACCGGCACGCGCGTACGTGCGGATCAGGCGGACGAGGAACGACGGATCGTCGCCGTGCGTGAGCGTCTCCAGCTTGAGCTCGTTGGCGCACCGGTCGCCAAAGCGGTCCAGGTACGCCCGCAGCTCGCCATGGAAGTCCGCGTGGTCCCCCGCCTGGCCGATGCGCGTCCACAGCCGCGCGTCGTCCGACTCCGTCTCAAAAAGCGCGGTCAGCGTGGGATCGGCGGCCACGCGGGCGCTCAGCTCCAGCACGCGCTTCGCCGGCTCCGTGCTGATGATGCCGCCTTCGCCGACGAGCAGGTCGTTGGCCAGCGTGGGCGGCGCGCCGGGAATCCACTTCTCCACCAGCTTTACCAGCACGCCGAAGAAGATCATGGCGAAAAAATCGTTCACCAGCGGCGCGCGCCAGTGGCGAAGCAGCTTTTCTTCCAGGTCGCGGTAGAGGGCGGCCAGCGCGTCCGCGCTCTTGGCCGACAGGTCCACGCCGGCCAGGGGCGCCAGCGCGGCGTCCACCCGCGCGTGGAACGCGGGCACCTCGCGCTTCAGGCCGCGCTGCGCGGTGATCAGCTTGCCCACCATCCGCACCGTGCGGCCGGTATCCTCCCACTTTCCCGCCACCACGGGGACGGCCGGCGCGTCCTCCAGCTTCTCGCGGACGCCCATCATCCGCTCCATGAACTCGCGGTTCACGGTGTAGCCGGGAAGGAGCGCCAGCACGCGATACCAGTTGAGCAGGTTGTAGTACACCCGCCCGTTGACGAGCCCCAGCATGTTGGCGAAGACGTGCCGGTGCTCCGTCAGCAGCTCTTCGCTCACCCCCAGCAGCCGGCAGAACTGCAGGTACACCTGCTCGTAGACGGACCGCGCGAAGCTGAACGTCAGCGGGGTCGTCACGCCGCTGTAGCTCTCGACGATGTTGCTGTTGTCCCACAGCCGCCGTTCTCCCCCCGTCCTGTTCGGAGCGGTGGCGGCGGATTTCACCCGCGTGGTGATGGGACGCGTCTGCAGGATGAACAGCCGGCGCGGTCCACCCGTGGCGTCGTTCGCCAGCGCCCACTCCACGTCCTGCGGCGCGCCGAAGTGCGCGGCCAGGCTCCGCGCGGCGGACGCGATGCGGCGCGCCTCGTCCTCCGTGAGCGCGGGCTGCAGGCGATCGTTCGGATGGACGGGGATCCACGCGCTGCCGCCGTCCGGCTGCAGGCCCAGCGCGCGGTCCTTGGTCGCGATTTCCGCCGTCACGCCGCCGGTGGACGAGACGTGGTAGGTGTCCGCGTCCAGCTCGCCGCTCACCAGCCCTTCGCCGAGCCCGAAGACGGCGCTCACGACGGCCGTGTCCCCATCGGCGCGGACAGGGTCGGCGGAGAAGGCGACGCCGGCGGCCTGCGCGTCCACCATCTGCTGGATGATGACGGCCATCCGCGCCGGCACGCCGCCCTGCCGCGCGCGGTACGCCGCCGCGTGCGCGCTGAACGCCGATGCCCACACGTGGCGGATGGCATCCCACAATCCGCCCGCGTCCCCATCGGCGCGAACGCCCAGCACCGTCTCGAACTGGCCCGCGAACGAAGCGGACGCGCCGTCCTCGCCCACGGCGGACGAGCGGACGGCCAGCAGCGCGCCCCGCAGCCCGGCGGCGTCGAGCGCGTGCAGCACCTCCGCGCGGAAGTCCGCCGGCAGCTCCATCCGCGCCACGTTCGTTCGCGCCGCCTCCGCGTCCGCGGTGAGTGAAGACGGCGCGTCGCCCACCAGCCGCTCGAACGCCGCCGTGCCGATGGCGATCCACGGCGGCACGTCCGCGCCTGCCTCCCCCAGCAGGGCCAGGTTGCGCGCCTTGCCGCCCACGGCCTCCAGCGGCGGCACGGCGCCGCCCGCGTGGATGGCCCAGGCGGAGCTCAAAGGCGATGCGGCGTCTGTCATCCGACGAACAGCGAGGGCGTAAAGCCGAGGATAAGGTACGACGCGAGCGTCCACAATCCGCTCGCCGCCTCAATCCGCCTGGCGCGCGCGGAGGTGGGTCGACGGAGGAAGAGCAGCGCGGGGACGGCCGCGAGCACCATCAGCACGGCGAGGATCACGGCGGCCGTCTCGGCTCCGCTCGTGCCGGACGCGGCCAGGGCTGCGCACGCGGCGGCGCCGGCCAGCGCGGCCAGCCAGACGGCCGGCGCGGCGCGCGGGCCCCACGTGGCCGTGTACGTCTCCACGCCGTCGCGCTCGCCCTCCGGCGCGCGGATCTTTCGGCCGATCTCCACCAGGATGCCGTTGAGGAAGGCGAGACCCAGAAAGAGCGGCAGGCCGCGCGGCGGATCGAGGACAGCGAGCCAGTCCAGCCCCGTGAGGTAGGCGAAGAGGAGTGGCATGACGAGCATGTGGCTCAGCAGGTACGCCGCCGGGCGGGCGCGCAGCCACTCCGCCACGAAGAACTCGCGCGCCATCAGCGCCGCCCACGCCACCGCGGGCACCAGCGCGAAGAGCAGGCGTGGCGCGATCAGCGCGTTCGCCACGCTGGCGCCCAGCGCGACGACGGCTCCCGCGCGCCGCAGCTCCGCGAGCGTGACGAGCCCGCGCGGCACGGGGAGCTCCGGCCGGTACAGCCGGTCCACGTGCGCGTCCTTGTGCTCGTCCGCCACACGGAGGAGGAAGAAGAAGCCCAGCGCCGTCGCCATGCCCACGAGCAGGATGGGCCACGGCGGCAGCCCCGGCCGTCCGCGCGCCGCCGCCGACCACGCCGCCGCCGACAGCCCCGAGATCCCGATGAGCGGCACGTATGCCGCCACCGGGAAGCGCTCGCGCTGGTACGCCCACAGGCGCGAAGCGAGCGGCGCGCGGGCGGTGACGGTGTTCATCGTCCCCGCACGAGAGCGGACCCCGAGAGGCGCCCCCTCCGCTCGCCCAGGTTCGCACCTCTCCCCCAAAAGACGGGGGGAGGTTGGACGACGGTCGCTCGTTCGACGTGCGTCACCGCGCACCCCGGCCCAGCGCGGCGTGGGCGCGCGCGAAGTCGCCGGCGCACAGCGCGCCCACGATGGAGAGCTCGCCGGCCAGCGTGACGGCCGCGCAGATCTCCGCGAGCTTGCTGGCGCGTCCGTCGCCCAGGCAGTCCATGATCCGCAGGCACTCCTGCGCCGTGGGCAGGCGTGTGCCGCCGCCCACCGAGCCCACGATCAGGTTGGGCAGGCTCACGGCCGCGTACAGGTCGCCCTCGTCCGTCACCTCCAGCCGCGTGACGCCCACGCTGGCCTCGCTTACGCACGCCACGTCCTGTCCGCACGCCAGGAACAGCGCCGCGATGCCGTTGGCGATGTGCCCGTTCACGCCGATGCTGCCCGTGCGCACGCCGCCCACGAAGCTCACGCGCCAGTAGTCCGCCATCCGCTCCGGCGTGGTGTGGAGGATGCCCTCCACCAGCGCGCGGGGAATGCGCGCCTCGGCCGTCACGTTGCGCCCGCGCGTCTGCAGGAACGAGAGGGCCGTGGCCTTCTTGTCCCCCGACATGTTGGATTCCAGGAACCAGTAGCGCGGCTGCACGGGCGTGCGCGCCAGGATGTCGTCACAGACGGCCGCCGTGCAGAACGTCACCATGTTCTGCCCCGCCGCGTCGCCCGTGTGGAACGCGAAGATGAGGTAGACCTGGTTGCCCTCGATGTGCGTCTGCAGCTCCAGCAGGCGCCCGTGGTTGCTGGTCTGCGCCACGATGGCCTGCAGCGCCTCGAACTGGTCCACGGCCCACGCCGCGAAGTACGCCGCCCGCGTCACCGACTCGAAGACGAACGCCGGCGCGCGCTGCACGTGCTCGCTGGTCGTCAGGCAGATGGCACCGCCCGCGGCCGTCACCAGGTGGGCGCCGCGGTCGTGGCTGGCCACCAGCGCGCCCTCGGAGGTGGCCAGCGGCACGTAGAAGTCGCCGCGCGCGTGCAGCCCGTTCACCCGCAGCGGGCCGATGAGCCCCACGGGCACCTGCGCGAACCCGATAAAGTTCTCGATGCTGCCGCGCAGGGTGCCGGCGTCGGGATGGGGCGCGTCGCCGGCCAGGTGCGGGATCTCCGTCCCCAGCTCCTGGATGAACGCCACGCGCTTGCGGTGGGCGTCCGCGCTCCACTCGCGCAGGCAGGGCACGCGCGGGGGAACGGGGCGCTCGTCGGCGTGCGTGGCGTCGAGCAGCGCGACCATCTCGGCCGTGGGGCGGCCCTGCACGAGCCGGTCGCGCACCTGGCGGGCCTGGTCCTGTGAGATGGGCATGAAAACGCGTGAACGAGCTCCGGAGGATTGCCTGCCGGCCGCCGGGCCGGTCGTACATGGTAACCGGCCCCGGGGTGCCTGGGGAAGGGTCGGGCGTGGCGGAGCTAGCGGAGTCGTACGGTGTCAAGAACCGTGACATCGATCTCCGTCACGTGCACGTCACGAGATTCCCGGCGGGTGATCTCGGTTTCGTCCGCGCACTCGTAGAAGAGCGCGACCGCCTCGATCAGGTTCTCTCGCGCGTCTTCGATCGTAGATCCCTGGCTGGCGATATCAAGCGCGGGACAGAGGCTGACGTACTCGCCTCCGTCCCGCGTGATCACGGCCGTGAGCCGCAGCGTTCGCTGCATGCGCCTGAAGCCTCTCACACCTTGCTGTGCTGCGTCTCCACCGTTTCGGTGCCGTCCGCGTGGGGGACGAGGTGCATGTCGCCAAAGATATGGGCCGCCTCCGCCCGCATGATGTGGAGCACCTCGTTCGCCAGCCGGCGGATCTCCACGTCGGCCGAGGCGGCGCCGCGCATCTCCATGAAGTGCCGCCATGCGCGGGCGTTGCCCGTCACGACGATCTTGGTCTCGGCGCAGTTGGGCAGCACGGAACGGGCGGCCTGCCGCGCGCGCTTCTTTCGCATGGTGGCCGGGCCGTCGTCGCCCACCTGGCTGGACATCTCGTCCAGCAGGGAGCGGTAGCCCTCCAGCGACTGCTCGCACGCCTCCGCCCACACCTCGAATGCGCGCGTGTTCTCGGAGATCTCCGGCGGCAGCACGAAGCCGATGTTGGACTCGTCCACGTACCGCTGCGACAGCTGCGAGAACCCGAAGCCCGCGCGGTGCCGGATGAGCTCGTGCGTGAGCGACCGGCTGACGCCCTCGATCAGCAGCGTCCACACGGCGTGTTCCAGCACGCTGCCGTGCTTCACCTGCAGGATGTTCCCCAGGTAGGCCTCGTTGGACGTGCGTCCGGGGATGCTCTTGTGTCCGCCCTCCAGGCCGGCATCTTCGCCGAACGAGAGGTAGCACATGCGACCCGCGAACTCGGCGACCACCTCGCCCGCCACGTCGCTGTCGCTGTGCCAGTCGATGTGCTCGGGATACAGGAACTGCTGACGCGTGATCAGCGTGATGCGCGGCTCGCGGATGATGTGCATCGAGGGAACGCCTTCTGGAGGGTGATCGTCGGCGGCGACAAGCTAGGCCGTTCGCCCGCGCGCGTGCAAGGACGGGGATCGACCCGGCGCGCGGAAGCCTCTATCTTCCCCGGCACGCGCCGCCCCCGATTCCCCGGGCGACGCACGGACCGACGACGAGCGAACCGGATGCGCATTGCCTCGATGCTTTCCAGCGCCACGGAGATCGTGTACGCGCTGGGACTGCAGGACCACCTCGTGGGCATCTCGCACGAGTGCGACTACCCCGCCCAGGCGCTGCGCCTGCCGCGCCTGAGCCGCTCGCGCTTTGACCCCGCCGGCCTCACCAGCGGCGAGATCGACGCCGAGGTGCGCCGCTGCATGCTGGAATACGGCAGCGTGTACGAGGTGGACGTGGATGCCCTGCGCCAGGTGCGGCCGGACGTGATCCTTACGCAGGCCGTCTGCGAGGTGTGCGCCGTGCCCACGGGCTCGGTGGATGCCGCCGTGGCTGCCCTCCCCTGGCAGCCGGCCGTGGTGTCGCTGGACGCGCACACGCTGGACGGCATCCTCCACACCATGCGCCAGGTGGCCGACGCCGCGGGCCAGTCCGCGCGGGGCGAGGAGGGCGTCGCGCGGCTGCGCGGGCGCGTGGATCGCGTGGGCCAAGCCGTGGCCGGGCGTCCGCGGCCGCGCGTGCTGACGCTGGAGTGGCTGGACCCGCCGTTCGCGCCGGGGCACTGGGTGCCGGAGATGGTCACGCTGGCCGGCGGCGACAACCTGGTGGGCGACGCGGGATCGCACTCGCGCGAGATCCCGTGGAGCCGCGCGGAGGGGCTGGACCCCGACCGGCTGCTGCTCGTCCCCTGCGGATACGCCATGGACCGCGCGCGGCAGGACGCCGACGAGCACCGCGCGCACCTGCGCCGCCTGGCGCCGTCCGCCATCGACGGCGGGCGCGCGGCGGTGGGCGACAGCGCGTACTTCAGCCGGTCGGGGCCGCGCGTGGTGGATGGCATCGAGGCGCTGGCCACGTGGCTGCACCCGGATGCGGGGCTGACGATGCCGGGGGAGCGGATCCTGGAGAGGTGGCGGTGAGCGCGTAGACGGCCGGCCCCCAGCCGGAGCGAATGAATTCGCCGCTGGAAATTCACGAAGAAGTCCGCCTTCGCGGACTGCCCCAGCGGAATCGCCCCGACGTGCACCGACGGGGAGCCCGGCAGTTGAAGCCTCGCGCAGTTTGCGAGGCTTTCCGCTGTCGTTGCGGCGACTTCAGTCGCTCCGGCGCGTGCTCGGCTCATCCCCAATCGCCCCTCCCGCACCTCTTTCGCATCCACCCCTTGACCCTGACATTAGCGTCAGGGTTTAGATTGGGTGCGTGACGGTGAGCGGCACCGGACGCGGCAGACGCGCGAGCACGGAGGGGCACCATGCGCGTGGGAGAGATCTCGGACCGGACGGGGGTGAGCGTGCGGGCCATCCGCTACTACGA
>NZ_DASURI010000982.1:0-7359 GCF_036280135.1 Longimicrobium sp. | reverse complement strand
CTCCGCCGCCTCGCTTTCCAGCGTGCGCCCGCGGTTGCGCGCGCCCTCCGCCCCGTTGCGCGCGGACGACAGGTTGCGCTCCAGTTCGCGCAGGTCGCCTTCCGCGCGGGCCACGGCCACGCGCAGCTCGCTTTCCTCGTCGCGGGCGGCTTCCCACACGGTGTCCAGCTCGCCCAGGGCGCCGCCGGCCCGCGTCTGCTCCGCCGACGCCTCGCCGGCCGCGCGCTGCAGCTCCGCCAGCCGCGCGTCCAGGGCCTGGATGCGCTCGGCGGTCTCGGCGGACAGGCGGCGGGCGTTGCCCATCCCCACGCCCACCTCCTCGCGCTCGCGGCGCAGGCGGCTCTGCTTGTGCCCGTGCGCGGCGGCCTCGGCGTCCAGCTGGCGCAGCTCGTTCTCCGTCACGCGCACGTGCTCCTCCGCCTCGCGCGCCTGCTCCTCGGCCAGGGCCAGCTGCTCGGCCAGGGCGGCGCGCTCCTGCGCCAGGCGGTCGTGGGCCACGTGCGCGTCCTCCACCTCGCCGCGCAGGCGGCCCAGGGCCTCGCGCCGGGCCAGGATGCCCTCGCCGCTGATGGGCTGGCCCAGGCGGATGACACCGCGCGGGTCCACCGTGTCGCCCAGGGCGTCCACGCGCGATCCGCCCCCGCCGTAGCCGTCCAGCGAATCCTCGCCCTGGACGACGACCAGGCCGTGGAGAAAGGTCTGCACCCACGCCGCCGCCGCGCCGTGCCCCGCCACGCCCAGGCGCGCGGCGCTGTCCGCGTCTGCCACGGCCTCGCGCACGCCGGGCGCGTCCAGGGGAAGCAGGAGCAGCGTGCCGCCGCCGTCCCACTCCTCGCGGAACCAGCGGCGCACGTGGCGCGCGGCGTTCAGGTCGCGGACGACGAGGGCCTGCAGCAGCGTGCCCAGGAACGACTCCACGGCCGAAGCCGTCGCCGCGTCCGCCGTCGTGGCGCGGACAAAGTCGGCCAGCGGACCCAGGATGCCGGGAAAGCGCTCGTCCTTGAGCCCCATCAGCGCCGTGACCGCGGGGGAAAAGCCCTCGTAGCTGCGCTCCAGCGCCTCGCGGGCCGCCACCTGCGACGAAAGCCGCGACAGCCGGTCATCCGCCCCGCGCAGCTGGTCGCGCACGGCGGACTCGCGGCCGCGCAGGACGCGGATCTCCTCGCGGGCCCGCTCCGCCGCGTCGATGGCGGCGTCCAGCCGGTCGCGCAGGGTCTCGCCCTGGCCCGTCCACAGCTCCGTCTGCTCCTCCAGCACGGACAGCTCGCGGACGAGCGCCGCCTCCTGCTCCGTCAATCGGCCGATGCGCTCCACCGCCTCCGCCTGGCGCCGCTCCGCCGCCGCGCGCTCGCCCTCGGCCGCGGCGGTCTCCCGGGCCAGCTCGCGCGACTTCGCAGCCGCCGCCTCGCTCGCCTGCCGGTGGGCGGAAAGCGTGGCCCGCAGCGTCTCGTTCTCTTCCAGCCGCTGCTCCAGCCGCTCGCGCACGCCCTCCAGCCGCGCCGCCGCGTTGCGCGCTTCGCCCTCGAGCCGCGCCGCGTCCGCCGCCAACCGCTCCGCGCGGTCGCCCAGCTCGCCGCGCTCCCGCACCAGCTGGGCGATGCGCATCTCCGCGTGGGAGCGGCGCTCGTCCGCCAGCAGGATCTCGCGCTCGCGCGTGTCCAGGCGCCGGCGCACGTCTTCCAGGCGCGCGGCCACGGCCTGCCGCTGGCGCGTGAGCTCCGCGCCCTCGATGCGCCGCTCGGAGAGGATGGCCTCGGCCGTGGCGCGCTCCGTGGCGCTCTCGCGGGCCTCGCGCTCCAGCTCGATCAAGCGCCGCGCGCCGGCCGCCAGTGCCGCCGTGAGCGCGTCGCTCTCCGCCCGGGCGATGGCCATCTCCAGGTCCAGCCGGCGCGCCTGCAGCTCCGCGTGGCGCTGCGCCTTGCGCTTTTGGCGAGACAGCGCGCGCACCTTGGACTCGACCTCCGCCACGAGGTCGTTCAGGCGGGAGAGATCCACCTCCGCCGCCTCCAGCCGGCGCTGCGCGGCCTTGCGCCGGTCCTTGTAGCGGCCGATCCCGGCGGCCTCCTCGAACATGGCGCGGCGCTCGTCGGGGCGCTCGCTGAGGATGGCGTCGATCATCCCCGCCTCGATGATCGAGTACGCGTCCGATCCGAGGCCCGTGTCGCGCAGCAGGTCGTGGATGTCGCGCAGGCGGCACGACTGGCGGTTCAGGAAGTACTCGCTGCCGCCCTCGCGAAACACCTTTCGCGCGATCTCGATCTCGCTCTGGGGAATGGGCACGGCGCCGTCCTCGTTGCCAAAGACGAGCGAGACCTCCGCGTAGTTCAGGGGGCGGCGGCGGATGGTGCCCTGGAAGATGACCTCTTCCATCTTGGCGGAGCGGAGGGCGCCCGCGCGGGTTTCGCCCAGCACCCAGCGCACGGCGTCGGCCGTGTTGGACTTGCCGCAGCCGTTGGAGCCCACGATGGCGGTCACGCCGTCGCGCAGCTCCAGCACCGTCTTGTCAGCGAAGGACTTGAAACCGTGGAGATGGAGGGAGCGAAGCTTCATTTGGGGCTTGCGGGGGGCCGGCCGGTGCGTTCCACCAGCTTCGGCTGAATGCTCGCGCCGGTCAGCAGGTTGCGCATGGGCGCGCTGCTGGCCGTGTCGCGGTAGGCGCCGGCGTACACCTTCCAGCGCTCCGTGCCGTCGGAGTAGGGCACGGGCGCCACGTACGCGGGGATGGCGCGGCTGGTGAGCGAGTCCGCCCGGGCGCGGGCCTGCGCGGCGTCGCGAAACTCGCCCAGCTCGTACGCCAGCGGCCGGTGCTGGATCAGGTCGTACCGTCCGCCCACGGACTCCTCGTCGGCCACCTTCTCGGCCACCAGGCGGTCGCGCAGGGCCAGGACGGCCGTGGTGTCGCCCGCCATGCCCGCCATCACCGTCCAGTAGGTGACGCCCTGGCGCAGCTCGGGGACGATAAAGAACTGTGCCTCGCTGAACCGGCGCGACGTGCCGGACGCGAACTCCGACGCGTCGTCCCAGCTCTGGAATCCCGCCACGTGCACGGAGTAGGGCAGGCTGGCGCCCGCCGCCGTCACGGGCCCGGCGGGGACGGGGCGCGCGGGCACGGGCGCCTTCTGCGGGACCGTCTCCGTCGTCGTGCCGGCGGACGACGCCAGCAGGTTGGGGAAGCCGGGGATGTACTGCGGCCCCAGGAAGACGAGCGCCGCCAGGATGACGAGCAGCAGCAGCACCAGGAGCAGCGGCGAGACGGCGCGCTTTTTCTTCGGTGCCTCCTCGCGGGCCCAGTCCGCCTCGGGAACGGGGATCTCCGACGCGGGCATGGGCGCGCTCTCCACCGTCGGCGGCACCACGTTGAGCTCCGCGCGGGTGCCGGGCGGCGCGTTCCACGGCGCCACGGGCTCCGGCTCGGGAAAGCGGTCCGCGGGCGAGGCAGGGCGGGGCTGCGCGGCGGCCGCGGACGCGCCGTCGCGGCGCGGGGGCGCCAGCCAGGCGCGCACGCCGAACTCGCTGGGCGCGGAGAGCGTCGTGGCGCCGTCGGCGCCGCCCAGCAGGATGGCCTCGCCGACCCATTGGCGCAGGGCCGGCAGCTCCGGCGCGTCGGAGGGGACGAACAGCAGGAGCGCTGCCTGGTTGTCGCGGAACCCGCCCACGATCTTGTCCCAGCGCGGGTTGCGCAGCACGGCGCCGGGCTCCGGCGTGTACGTGCCGGCGGAGATCAGGTAGAACCCGCGGCCGGGGACGGCGCGCGCGCTGCGGGCCAGGGACGCGCCGTAGAGGAAGATGTCGACGACGCCTTCCTGGTTGGGCATGCCGATGCGCTCGTTGAGGAACGGGTCCTCCAGGCACAGGTCCGCCAGCACGGTGCGGCGTCCGGCCGCGTGCCAGCCGGTGGCCAGCGCCACGGCGGCGTCGGCGGCCCAGTCGCGGTCCGCGCCCCGGTCAAAGACCAGCAGCACGGGGCCGGGGGCGGCCGTATCGCCGCTCACGGGCGCGGGCAGCCGCTCGAACGACGGGTCGAAGAACGTGGGCGTCGGGGCGCCCTCGGGGCCGGCGTGCGCGTGCGAATCGGTCATGGGTTCCGGGAAAGGGGCCGGGCGGTGGCGCGCCGGGGCGCGTGTGCGTGCCGGGGACTCGTTCCGTGCGGAAAGTAAAGGTGGGAGTCGTTGCGAGGCAAGCGTTTCCGGGGGACGGCGAGGGAATAGGGAATAGGGAATAGGGAACAGCCTGCAACGGCGGAACTGCGGGGTACAGGGGACGGGTTACGGGGGACAGCCGCCAACGGCAGAAGCCCCGTGCACGCACGGGGCTTCTGTCTGTCGATCCTGGGTTCCGCGCGGACGCTTCTGCTGCGGATCGGCTCCTGTGCCGGCGCCATCCCCCATCCGGAGCGAATGATGCCGATTGCGGATCTGATCCGGTGAGGCGGTCTCCAGCCGGAGCGAATGAATTCGCCGCTGGAAAGTCGCGAAGTCCGCCTGCGCGGACTGCCCCAGCAAAGGCGGGTGCGCGTGCAGCGGAGCGCCGTTCACGCGGTTGAAGCCTCGCGCAGTTTGCGAGGCTTTCCGCAGTCGTTGCGGCGGCTTCAGCCGCTCCGGCGGAGGACTGGCGAGCCGGCTGGCTCTCCAGCATCCCACCGCCCCGTCTGCCGTTGCCCGCTATTCCCTATTCCCTATTCCCTATTCCCTATTCCCTATTCCCTATTCCCTATCACCTATTCCCTGCAGTCCCCTGCCTACGCCGCCTGCGGCTCCACGCGGTGCGTCGGCGCGTCGCCCCACAGGCGCTCCAGCTGGTAGAAGTCGCGCGCGGCGGGGTGAAAGACGTGCACCACGAAGCTGAAGTAGTCGATCAGGATCCACCGGCCCCCGCGCTCGCCCTCCACGTTGAGCGGCCGGTTGCCTTCCTTCTTGAGCTCGTCCACCACGTGGTCGGCGATGGCGGCCACGTGCGTGTCGCTGGTGCCGCTGGCGATCACGAAGAAGTCCGTGGCCGAGCTGACCTTGCGCAGGTCCATCAGCACCACGTCGTTGGCCTTGCGGTCAAAGAGCAGGTCCACCGCGCGGGCCACCTCCGGCGGCAGGTCCTGGATCGGGGTGGTTGCGGGCGTGTCAGTCATCCGGTCCTGGCTCTGGCGTTCAAATCGGTCGTTTTGATGCACGGCGTCCCGCCCAACATGGGCAGGCCCGTGCACGGGGGCAAGTCGGGTGCCGCGCGGCGCCTCAGGGCCGCGGCGCCTGCGAATCCACGATGGGGTCGCCGGCGCCAAAGGGAATGCGCCGCGCCAGCCGCGATGCCATGGCGGCGACCACCTCCTCCGGGGAGCGCGGACGCTGGAGCTCCGCGTCGCGCGTGGTGCCGCTCCCCTCGGCGCGCCACGCGAGCGCGCCGTCGCGCACGTCCCACAGCACCGCGTCCACGGTAAAGGTCTGCCGCTCCGCCTCGTACGTCACGTTGGAGCCCAGCATGCTGCTTCCTTCCTCCGCGCGCACCGTGTAGCCGGCGTGCAGGTCCAGCAGGTGGTCCACGCCCAGCGCCGTGCCCACCTCGCGAAGCAGCGCGCGGTCGTACTCCCCCGAATCGGCGTGCGCCTGCAGCAGCGCGGACAGCCGGTCGGCCAGTCCCGCCGCCTCCAGCCGCGGCTGCGTCTCCTCGGGGGGAACGAAGGTGAGGCCCGGGTGCGCGCGCAGGGCCGCGGCCAGCAGTGAGTCGCCGATGACGGCGGCGTACGGGTCCGACGCCTCGTCCGTGGCGATGGGGAGAAGGGCGACCCGCTGCGCCCGCACGGGCTGCGCGGCGCGCTGGACTTCCTCGAACCCTGTCCGGATTCCCGCGGCGCAGCCCGTCGTGGGCAGCACCAGGGCCGCGGCAAGGAGCAGGCGTCGGATCATGCGTGGAACCGTCCGTTCATGTGATTGCCGATTGACGATGACACGCGGCGTGAACGCGTGAGATCGCCATCATGTGACGAGCGATGACACGGATGCGCGGAGAGCCTGGCGGGCACGCGCGGGCTCCGCGTTCTCCCTCTGCGCCTCTGCGTGAGAAAATCAGTTGCCGTTGACGTGCGAAGGGCGGCTTCCGCGCGGGAAGCCGCCCTTGCCGGAGCGGTCTGGCACCAGCCGAAAGCGATCAGCTCTCGGCGATGACCCACACCTTGATCTCCGGGCGCACCTGCGGGTGCAGGCGCACGGGCACGCTGGTCACGCCCAGCGCCTTGATCGGCTCGTCCAGCTCGATGGAGCGGCGGTCGATCGTGACGCCCTGCTCGGCCAGCTTGTCGGCGATGTCCTGCGACGTGATGCTGCCGAACAGCTTGCCTTCCTGGCCCGCACGGGCGTGGAAGGTGAGCGACACGCCCTCGATGCTCGACGCGCGCTCCTTGGCCTCGTTGAGCGTCTCGGCCTCGCGGCGGCCGCGGGCGGCCGTCTCGGCCTCCAGGCGGCGAACGTTGGCCTTGGTGGCCTCGTACGCCAGCCCCTTGGGGATGAGGTAGTTGCGGCCGTACCCGGGCTTGACCTCGACCACGTCGCCGGCATTGCCCAGGTTCTCGATGCGGTCCCTGAGGATCACCTGCATTGTCGTATCTCCTCCTTCAGGGGCTCAGGCCTCGTGGCCGGCAATGTACGGCAGCAGGGCCAGGTAGCGCGACCGCTTGATGGCGGTGCCCACCTGCCGCTGGTGCCGGGCGCACATCCCGCTGATGCGCCGGGGCAGGATCTTGCCGCGCTCCGTGATGAAGCGGGAAAGCGTCTTCTCGTCCTTGTAGTCCACGTTGCGAACAGAGCCCTCGCACATGGGGCAGGTCTTGCGTCCACGCATCGGTCAGGCCTCCGTCTCGTCTTCGGACTCTTCCTCGCGCTTCTCCACCGGCGGAACGGGCGTCGTGGGCAGGTTGCCCTCGTTCACCACCACCAGGTAGCGCAGAACCTCGTCATCCAGCTTGAGCGCGCGCTCGAACTCCGGCAGCGCCTCGCCCGGGGCACGGAAGTGCTCCACGACGTAGTAGCCGCTGGTCTGGCGCTCCACCTCGTACGCCAGCTGGCGGCGGCCCCAGTGGTCCGTCGCCGTGATCTCGCCGCCGTTGGCGCCCGTAAGCAGCCCATGGTAGCGGTCGAGCTTGTCGTTCACCTGCGCCTCTTCCAGCGAAGGGGCGAAGATGTACACGATCTCGTAGTCCCTCAAAGGTCACCAGTCCTTTGGACATGAGGCCCCGCGCCGGTGCGCGCGGAGCAGGAAAAACAAGTCTCCCCCGTTTCCGGGGGAGCAGGAGATTATAGCGGATCCGGGACAATCGTGCAACCGGTGATGACGTTCGGGTCAACCGGGACGGGACAAAGGGGTGTGGGCCCGCCC
>NZ_DASURI010000981.1:0-6863 GCF_036280135.1 Longimicrobium sp. | reverse complement strand
TGCCCCCGCTTCGCGGGGGAGGGGGAGAACTGCAGCAACAACAGAAACTTAAGCCTTGCGAGCTGAGGTCGATTCGAGCAGGATGCGGGGTACTCTGCTGCCTCTGCTCCCTCTGCGTGAGAAAGCAGTTCTGCTTACTTGATGGGTTACTGGGAGGGTACTTGCTGGGTTACTTGCTAGGTTACTTACTGGGTTGGTTGGTGGGTTACTTGGTGGGTTGGTTGGGGGGTTACTTGGTGGGTTGGTTGGTGGGTTACTTGGTTGGTGGGTTGGTTGGTGCAGCGTCGGTGCACGAAAGCGAGCCGGGGCGCGGGCTGGGGTACTCTGTGCCCTCTGCGGCTCTGCGTGAGAAATTGCAGTTGATTTTCCAGACTGGTTGATGAGCGGCACTCAAGTTGACACCCTTGTTCGCGCTCCGTAGTCTCCCGAACGCTGTTCGGCCGAACTCCGAGCGAAATACCGAGGATCAACCCAACCCGAGGGCGTATGCGAATCCGAAAGATCGGCGTGGTGGGCGCGGGGACGATGGGCGCGGGGATCGCGGCGTTGGCGGCCTCGGCGGGGGTGCCCGTGCGGCTGCTGGACATCCCGGGCGAGGACGGCGACCGCGGCGGGCCCGCCCGCAAGGGGCTGGAGCGCATCGCCAAGAGCAAGCCCGCGGCGTTCATGGACCCCGACCGCGCGCGGCTCATCCAGACGGGCAACACCGAGGACGACCTGGAGTCCTTGGCCGACTGCGACTGGGTGGTCGAGGCCATCATCGAGCAGCCCGGCCCCAAGCAGGCCCTCTACGCGCGCCTGGAAAAAATCCTCCCCGAGCACGCCCTCGTCACGACCAACACGTCCGGCATCCCCATGTCGGTGCTGACGCAGGGGCGATCGGAATCCTTCCGCAAACGGTTCCTGGGCACGCACTTCTTCAACCCGCCGCGCTACCTGCGGCTGCTGGAGATCATCCCCACGCCCGAGACGTCGCCCCAGGCGCTGGCCGCGCTCACGGAGTTCGGCGAGCGGATGATGGGCAAGGGCGTCGTGCTCGCCAAGGACGTCCCAGGGTTCATCGCCAACCGCATCGGCGTGTTCGGCAGCGTGCAGACCATGCGGCTGATGGAGCAGCACGACCTGACCATCGACGAGGTCGATTTCATCAACGGCCCCCTCACCGGCCGGCCCAAGAGCGCCACCTTTCGCACGGCGGACCTGAGCGGCCTGGACATCCTCAAGCACGTGCGCGGCGGCCTGGCCGAGGCGACGGGCGAGGACTTCACCATGCCCCAGTGGGCGCTGGACCTGGTGGACCAGGGCCGGCTGGGCGAAAAGACGGGCGCGGGGTTCTACAGCAAGCAGGGCAAGCAGATCCAGACGCTGGACTGGAAGACGGGCGAGTACCGGCCGCAGGAGAAGCCCGAGATCCCCGGCGTGGCCGAGTTCGCGAAGAAGCCGCTGCCGGAACGCATCCGCGGCGTGCTGCAGCTGCCCGGCAAGTACGGCGCGTTCGCACGCGCGCAGTTTGCCCGCGCGTGGCACTACGCGCTGGAAAAGGCGCCCGAGCTGGCGTACGACATCGTGGCCGTGGACCGCGCGCTGGAGTGGGGCTTCGCGTTCGAGGCAGGCCCGTTCAAGCAGATGGACGCCGTGGGCCTGGACCTCGTCCGGCAGACGCTGCGCGACGAGGGGCTGGACGAGCCGGCGCTGCTGCAGAAGGCCGGCGAGGGCTTCTACTCCGAGGACGGGCGCACGTACCTCGCCTTTGACGGCACGCGGCAGACGCTGCCGGAGCCGGCGGGCGTCGTGACGCTGGGCGCCATCCGCCGCGCGGGCGGCGTGCTGGAGGAGAACGCCGAGGCCGCGCTGCTCGACCTGGGCGACGGCGTGGCCCTGCTGGAGTTCCGAAGCAAGATGGGCACGCTGGGCGAGGGCGTGCTGCGGATGGTGCACACGGCCATCGAGCGCATTGACCGCGAGGGGCGCGCGGGGCTGGTCATCAGCCACGAGGACCCGCGGGCGTTCAGCGCGGGCGCCAACCTGGTCGCCACGCTGGGCGCGGCGCGCGAGGGGCGCTGGGACGAACTGGACCAGAACGTCCGCGTTTTCCAGGAGACGACGACGGGGCTGCGCAAGGCGCCCTTTCCCGTCGTCGTGGCGCCGTTCGGGCTCACGCTGGGCGGCGGCGCGGAGATCACCCTGCACGCGGACCGCGTCCAGGCGCACGCGGAAACGTACATCGGCCTGGTGGAGACGGGCGTGGGCCTGCTGCCGGGCGGCGGCGGCACCAAGGAGCTGCTCTTTCGCTTCACCAGCGAGCTGCAGCAGTACGAGGAGGCGGACCTGTTCGAGGCCGTGCGCCGCGCGTTCGGGATGATCGCCATGGCCACGACGTCCACGAGCGGGCTGGAGGCGAAAAAGCTGGGCTTTTTGCGCGAGGCGGACCGCATCAGCATGAACCGCGACCACCTGATCGGCGATGCAAAGCTGCGCGTGCTGGACCTGGCCCCCGGCTACGCGCCGCCCCCGCCGCGGGTGATCCAGGCGCTGGGCGACCGCGCCATGGGCAACCTGCGCTACGGCGTGTGGAGCCTGCACGAGGCCGGGCAGATCAGCGAGCACGAGGTGATGATCGCCACGGAGATCGCCCGCGTGCTGTGCGGCGGCGAGGGCGCCCCGCGCCAGGTGACGGAGCAGGACGTGCTGGACCTGGAGCGCGAGGGCTTCCTTCGTCTCCTCGGCACGCAGAAGACGCAGGAGCGGATCGAGTACACGCTCAAGACGGGCAAGACGCTGAGGAACTGAGGAAGAAGAAAGTACCAAGTGACAAGTACCAAGTGACAAGTACCAAGTGCCAAGTAACTGATGTTGTTTCACTTGGCACTTGGTACTCGGCACTTGGCACTCCTGACCATGCGATTGCTCGCTCCCTGAACCGCACCCGAACAGGCAGGATATCCATATGCACGAGGCAGTCATCGTGAGCGCCGTCCGCAGCGGCGTGGCAAAGGGCAAGGCCGACGGCTCGCTGGCCAACGTTCACCCGGTGGACCTGGCGGCGGACGTCATCAAGGGCGCCGTGGAGCAGGCGGGCGTCCAGCCGAAGGACGTCTGCGACGTCATGCTGGGCTGCGCGTCCCCCGAGGGCGCGCAGGGGGCCAACGTGGCCCGCCTGGCCGTGCTGCGGGCCGGCTTTCCCTACGAGGTGGCCGGCACGACCGTCAACCGCTTCTGCTCGTCCGGGCTGCAGACCATCGCCATGGCGGCCGCGTCGATCATGACGGGGATGGCGGATACCGTGGTGGCCGGCGGCATCGAGATGATGAGCCGCATCCCCATGGGCGGCCACCACAAGGAGCTGCATCCCGAGATGACGGAGGCGTACATCGGGATGGGCTTTACGGCCGAGAACGTGGCCGAGCGCTGGGGCGTGAACCGCGAGGACCAGGACGCTTGGGCGCTGCGCAGCCACCAGCGCGCGGCGGCCGCCATCGCCGAGGGGCGCTTCGACGACGAGATCGTGCCCGTGCGCACGGACGGCGGCGAGTTTCGCCGCGACGAGCTCGTGCGGCCCGACACGTCGCTGGAAAAGCTTTCCACCCTGCGCCCGGCCTTCAAGACCAAGGGCACCGTCACGGCCGGCAACGCGTCGCCGTACAGCGACGGCGCCGGCGCGGTGGTGCTCACGAGCCGCGAAAAGGCGCAGGCGCTGGGACTGCCCATCCTGGCGCGCTTCGTGGGCTACGGCACGTCGGGGGTGGACCCGGCCATCATGGGCATCGCGCCCGCGTACGCCGTGCCCAACGCGTTCAAGCGCACGGGCACGTCCATGGCCGACATGGACCTGATCGAGTTCAACGAGGCGTTCGCGGCGCAGGTGCTGGCCGTGATGCGCGAGATCGACATGCCGGAGGAAAAGACCAACGTCAACGGCGGCGCTATCGCCCTGGGGCACCCGCTGGGCGCCACGGGCGCCAAGCTGGGCGCCCAGCTCATCCACGAGTTGCGCCGCCGCGGTGGCGGCATGGGCCTGGTGACCATGTGCGTGGGCGGCGGCATGGGCGCGGCCGGCATCTTCGAGGTATACGGCGCGTAACGGCAGCGTCTGATGGAGGATGCGAAGGGCGCGGAGGCCAGGTCTCCGCGCCCTTCGTTCGCTTCACGCGCGGTTCTCTCCGAGTTTCACGCTCCGCGTCTGCCATCTCGCTGTGTGGCAGGCCTCGCGCGAGCGCCCCCTCCGGGCTCGCGGAGCTCGCCCACCTCCCCCAAAAAACCTTGGGGGAGGTTGAGCTGCTTTCATCCGGCGCATCCGATGAGGAAACCCCTGGCCAATCACCGCGCCGCGAACGCGTCATCCTGAGGAGCCGCCGCGCAGAACCGGATTCGCGCAGGGTCCATGGCGGCGACGAAGGATCTTGCCCGCGAAGCGACAAGCCGGCTTGGGTGCAGGGACTCGGCCTGTCGACACGCACGCAAGATCCTTCAGTCGCGCCAAAGTCCTGCGCGCGTTCACGTTATGCGCGGCGCTCCCTCAGGATGACATCGGCCTTCATCAACCCGCCTCACCAGGGGAGCGGGCCCTCCTCCTTGAAGAAGCCGCCGGTGGGGCCGTCGGGGCCCAGCGTGGCGTACCGCGCGACCGTGGCGGCCGCCTGTTCCGCGGTGAGGTAGCCGCTGTGGCCGTTCATGTCCGTGGCCGTGAAGCCGGGGTCCACGGCGTTCACGCGGAATCCCTCGTCCGCGAGCTCCTTCGCCAGGACGACCGTGAACGCGTTCAGCGCCGTCTTGGACGAGCTGTAGGCGAACGCGTTCACGGAGCCGAACACCCACGCCGGGTCCGCATACGACGCCAGCGAAGCCAGCTCGCTGGAGACGTTCACGATCACCTTGCCGCTCCCGGCGCGCAGCAGCGGCAGCAGCGCCTGCGTGACGGACACCGGACCCACGAGGTTCACCTCGTACGTGGCGCGCAGGGCGTCCAGATCCGCCTGCCACGCCGGCGCCATCTCCAGCGCTACGCCCGCGTTGTTGACGAGCACGTCCAGCCGCCCCGCCTCGGCCTCGATGCGCTCGGCGGCCTGCCGCAGCGTCTGGGGCCGGGTCACGTCCAGCTCCACGAAGCGCACGTCGGCGCCTCCGCGGCCAGCTCGTCGGCCGCCGCCTGGCCGCGCGCGGCATCGCGGGCGCCCAGGTAGACGACGTATCCGTCGGACGCCAGCCGGCGCGCCGTTTCCCTGCCGATTCCCTTGTTCGCGCCGGTCACCAGCGCGATCTTCTGTCCGTTATCCGGCATCGGTCGGTCCTCAATTTCCGGGTCCGGAGCGATCCGCTCCCGCCCACCCCCGCACTGGTGTGAGATGGACGCGAAAACGGTAACCAAATGCCGCGGACCCGTGGAAGAAGGCACTTCGAGGATACCGCATGGCCTGATTCCCGGGGAGTGCCGGGCCGTGGCGGACGTGCTGGCGCGCGTGGGCGAGCGGTGGACGATGGTCATCGTCCACCAGCTGGGCCACGGCAGCATGCGCTTCAACGAGCTGCGGCGCGAGATTCCCGGCATCACGCAAAAGGTGCTTACGTCCACGCTGCGCACGCTGGAGCGCGACGGCTTCGTCCTGCGCACCGTCACGCACACGGTGCCGCCGCGGGTGGACTACGAGCTCACGCCGCTGGGTCGCGACCTGCTCGTCCCCGTCAACGCGCTGGCCGACTGGGCCGCCCACAACCTGCAGCGGCTCCTGGCAGCGCGGGGGCAGGTCGAAGCGCCGGCGGACGAGGCCCAGGCGCAGCCGGACGGTGGGCGCGAGGCCGCCTGATGGCCACGGCGGCGGCGCCGTTCGAGATCGACGTCCAGGTGCAGGCGGAGGACGTGGACGGGATGGGGCACGTGAACAACATCGTCTACGTGCGGTGGATCCAGGAAGTCGCGCTGGCGCACTGGTTTGCCCACGCGCCGGCGGATGCGCGGGACTTCATGACGTGGGTGGTGCTGCGCCACGAGATCGACTACCTGCGCCCCGCGCGCCCCGGCGACGCCCTCCGCGCCCGCACCTGGATCGGCGAGGGGCAGTCGCTGCGCTACGAACGGTTCACGGAGATCGCCCGCGCCGACGGCACCGTGCTGGCCCGCGCCCGCAGCGTCTGGTGCCCTGTCGACACGACAACCGGCCGTCCCAGGCGCGTTCCGCCCGAGGTGCGCGAAGCATTCTCCCGCGCCTGAACGGCAGAAACGCGGCGAGGAGATCCGCTGCCGCGCTTTCGTCCATCACCGGAGCACTCGCCGCAACTGCATCCTCACACGGGGCCTGCGGCCAACGGAGTCAACGGTTTTGATTTGGGACCGTTCTCTTCGCTGGCCCCAGGCGCCATGTGCAGGCCGTGCTGAAGCAGGTGCCGACCGTGTTTCGAAATCTCCGGGTAGGAGGGTCCCCGCGCGCCCGTCGCTTGCATGGGCGGGGGCGGCATCAGATACTCACGCGTCATCTCTCCGAACGGACCGCAGCAGACCGACGAGCATGCATCCTGGATATCCCGCCGCGCGCGCCGTGGCGCTCACGGTGGTGGAGCACCTGGCGACGCACCTGGCCATGGCGCAGGCGGCCGGCGTGGCCAACCTGGCGCCGCACCCGGACGTAAAGACCACACAGAAGATCATCGACGTGGCGTTCTGGGCCAGCCTGCAGCGCGAGGAGGGCCGCTCGCCGCGCATCTCGCTGGCGTACGTGCCGCCGGAGGCCGCGGGGCACGCCATGGTCTTCGACCGGCCGTTCTCGCTCAACGCCAAGGACCTGGGCAAGCTGTCGCCGGCCGTGGAGCGCCCGGGTATTCACCTGGGCGTGTGGCCGCACCGGGGCGAGCTGCGGGTGTGGGGCACGGGG
>NZ_DASURI010000980.1:0-8561 GCF_036280135.1 Longimicrobium sp. | reverse complement strand
CGAAAGTTGTAGAACCGGTTGCCGTGCGCCCGCGTCCAGGCCAGCGCCAGCCGCAGCCACGCGGGGCTGGCGCCGGCGTCCTCCGGCGCGTGGCGGGAGAGGGGGGCGAGCCCCAGCGTCACGTAGCGCGCCCCGTCCGCGGCCAGGGCGCGCATGGCGGCGTCGATCATCCGCTCCGTGGTGCCGTTGGGCGCGCCGTGCCCGCGCACCCACTGCTCGATGAGCCAGCCGCCCCGCGCCGGCACGGGCGTGGCCACGGTGAACCCCACGGGCTCGCCGTCCCGCACGGCCACGAAGACGCGCCGGTCCAGCAGCCGCGACAGCACGTCCGGCTCCACCATGAAGCGCAGGGGCGGTAGCCCGCGGGTCTCCAGCCACTCCTCCAGGCAGCGGCGCAGCGCCGGGTCGGCCCCCGCCCGCGCGGCGGGCCACTCCTCCACCGAGACGCCCTTGTTGCGCGCGCGGTTCAGCTGCGCGCGCATGGACGCGTGCCCGTCCACCACGGCGGGCCAGCGCGCCGCGTCCCACACCGGCTGCGCGCCCAGCAGGACGCGGGCGTGGGTGGGCGACGGGCGCAGCACCTCCTCCAGCCGGTGCCCGGCCCCGAAGTAGCACACGCGGCGGCCCTCGTCGCGCGCCCCCGCCTCCAGCTCCTCCGCGACGGCGGACAGGCGCCCGTGGGGGCAGGCGGGCGCGCCCGCCACCACCCGGTACCCCGGCGCGTCCACGAACCCCGCCACGGCGTCGCCCGCGGCCGCGAACCACAGGCAGATGCCCGGGTTGAGCACCTGGTACGCCGCCGCGTTCCATCCCCAGCGCAGCACGAGGGCCCGCGCCCGGGCCAGCGCGTCCCCCTCGTCAGGCGGCATCGCCCGCGCCGGCGGCCCGGGGGCGGCGGCGGAGGAGCACCCGCCGCGCGCCGTGCGCCGCGTCCAGCCGGTGCACGTGCGCGTTCAGCAGGTCGCTGCGCGTGAGGATGCCCCGCGCCTCCGTGGGCCGCGCGCGAGAGACCACGGCCAGCCGCCCCACGCCCTCGTGCACCATGTGGTCGGCCGCCGCGCGCAGGGTGCTGTCCTCGTAGACCACGACGGGCGGGCGGCGGACGAGGGAGCGGAGCACGACGGTCCCCGGGACGGCGGCGTCCAGCAGGTCGCGCCGCGTGAGCACACCCACCAGGGCGCCGTCCTCGTCCACCACGGGAAAGCCCTGGTGCGTGGCGCCGCCCGCGCCCGAGGCCAGCCAGGCGCGCACCGCGTCCAGCCGGTCGCCCGCGCGCAGGGTCACCAGTGCGCGGGTGGCCACGGCGCCCACGCGCACCTGGCGCAGGTAGTCGCTCACGTACTCCGTCTCGGCGCCCGTGCCGCGCCGGGCCAGCTTTTCCGTCATGATGGAGGTGCGGCTCACCAGCAGTGACACCAGGTACGCCGCGCTGCACCCGGCCAGCAGGGGCAGCAGCCCCATGGGCTGGCGCGTGGTCTCGAACGCGAAGACGACAGATGCCAGCAGCGCGTGCGACGCCCCCGCGAAGATGGCCGCCATCCCCACCAGCGCCGCCACGTGCGGGTCCACCCCCAGCCACGGGACGGATGCGGCCGCGGCCCCCAGCAGGGCGCCCGCCCCGCCCCCGATGGTGAACAGGGGCGCCAGCGTGCCGCCGGAGGTGCCGCTGCCCAGGTACACGGCCCAGGAGACGAACTTGAGCACGACGAGCAGCAGCAGGGCGCGCCCCGCGATCCCGCCCGAAAGCACCTGCTCGATGTTGGAGTAGCCCACGCCCAGGGTGCGCGGCTCCGCCCACCCCACCACCCCCACGACCACGGCGCCCAGGGCCGGCCACCACATCCAGTGGAGGGGCACCCGCTCGAACGCGTCTTCCACCGCGTACACCACCCGCGTCACCTGCGCGGCCAGCAGGCCCACCAGGGCGCCCAGGACGGCGTACGCCACGAGCGCCGTGCCGCCCGGCTGCGCCACGGCCGGCATGGAAAAGACGGGACCGCCGCCCACCAGGGCCAGCCGCACGCTCGTGGCGGCCGCCGCGGCCAGCGCCACGGGGACGATGGACCGCGCGCGGTACTCGAACAGCAGCAGCTCCACCGCCAGCAGCACGGCGGATACGGGCGTGCCGAAGGTGGCCGCCATCCCCGCCGCCGCGCCGGCCGCCAGCAGCGTCTTGCGCTCGTCCGCCGTGATGCGCAGCACCTGGCCCACGAGCGAGCCCAGCGCGCCGCCCGTGGCGATGATGGGCCCCTCCGCGCCGAACGGCCCCCCCGTGCCGATGGCCACGGCGGCCGAGAGCGGCTTGAGGAACATCACCCGCGGGGCGATGCGGCTCTCCCCGTGCAGCACCTTTTCCATCACCTCCGGGATGCCGTGCCCCCGGATGGCGGCGGACCCGTAGCGCGCCATCACCCCCACGACGAGCGCGCCCAGCACCGGCACGACCACCACCCACGGGCCCAGCCGGTTCTCCGCGGGGGAGACGAACGCCGTGTCCAGCCGCCCGTAGAAGGCCAGGTTGGTAATGAGGCCGATGAGCCGCGTCAGCAGCTCCGCGATGAGCCCCGCCCCCACGGCCACGGCGATGGACACGCCGCACAGCCACACCACGCGCCCGTCCACCCGCGGGTGCTCCCGCGGTGCCCGCACGGACGCCAGCGCGGGCGCCATGGACGGCGCCACGGCCAGCCCGTCCGCCGTGGCCGCGTCCCCGATCCGCTCGTGCTCAGCCATGGGACGGCTCCTCCTCCTCGAAGAAGAAGCTGGCGGGAAGGTCCTGCATCCCCGCTTCGCGCACGAGCGCCGCCAGCCCCTCCGCCAGGGCACGCACCTCGTTCGCCGGCATCCGCCCCAGCGCCTCCACCATCCGTGCCTGGGCACCGCGGGGGGCGCCGCGCACCAGGTCGTGCCCCGCGGGGGTGATGGCGATCTCCATCCGCCGCGCGTCCTGGGCGGACGGCGTGCGCGCGGCCAGGCCCCGCTCCACCAGGCGCGAAACCACGGTGGAGACGGAGCTCTGGTGCGTGCGGGTGCGAGCCGCCAACTCGTTCACGGACCCCGCGGGTGCGTCGGCCAGCTGCTGCAGCACGAAGAGCTGTGCCCCGCTGATGCCCGTGGACCGCTCCACGGAGCCGGTGGAAAGGCGCAGCGCCTGCACCAGCGTGCGCAGCGCGTCCATGACGGCCGCCGCGTCGCGCGGCTGCTCCGTCGATCGATTTGTATTGGATCCCATACATTCAATCCTACCACCGCTCCCCTCCGGGTGCAAGCACCCGCGCGCTCCGTCCCGGAACGAGAGAGGCGTCCGGTCTCCTCGTGAGGCCGTGCCGTTGCCGGCTGTCCCCTGTAACCTGCCCCTGTAAGCCGCCGTTCAGCGCCCTTTCCGCCACGCGCCAGGCGCCCCGCGCCACCGGTTGCCCAAAACGAGAACTTTCGTTATCTTGGACGATTCCCTGACCGCCCGTGCGCACCAATCCACGGGGATGGTCTACCGGAGCCGTACTCAAGCACCAGGGTGGCAGCAATGAAGGCCGACATTCATCCGAATTATCAGACCGCGACGGTGCACTGCGCCTGCGGCAACTCGTTCCAGACGCGCACCACCAAGGGCGACATCAGCGTCGACGTCTGCAGCAACTGCCACCCGTACTACACGGGCAAGCAGAAGCTGATGGATACGGCGGGCCGCGTGGAGCGGTTCCGGCAGCGCTACGCCGCCGCCGGCAAGTAACGCGAGGCGAGAGCCGGGGCCAAAACCCCGGCTCTCTCTCTATCCGGCCCGCAACGGCAGGGGATAGGGAACAGGGAATAGCCGGCGGGCTTCGTGAGGCAGGCGGAGTCCGTCCCTACTCTCGCACTCTCGCACTTTCGCACTCTCGCACTGGCCGTTCATGCTCGACCGCATCGCCGAAACGCAGCGCCGCTACGACGACCTTTCCGTTCAGCTCGCCGACCCCAACATCCACGCGGATCCCAAACGGCTGCGGGAGATCTCGCGCGAGCACTCCCGGCTGTCGCAGATCGTGGAGGCGGCGGGCCGGCTGTCGCGCGCGGAGGCGGAGCTGGCCGGGGCGCGAGAGATGCTGGACGACGCCGGCGGCGACCCCGAGCTCACCGCCATGGCGAAGGACGAGGCCGAGCGGCTGACGGCGGACGTGGCGCGGCTGGAGGACGAGCTCAAGCGCCTGCTCATTCCCCGCGACCCGCTGGACGACCGTGACGCCGTCGTAGAGGTGCGCGCCGGCACGGGTGGCGACGAGGCGGCGCTGTTCGCGGGCGACCTGTTCCGCATGTACCAGCGCTTCGCCGACCGGCGCGGCTGGAAGGTGGAGGTCGTGAGCGTGTCCGAGGGCACGGCGGGCGGCTACAAGGAAGCCGTCTTCGTCGTCCGGGGCGAGAACGCGTACGGCGACCTGCGCTACGAGAGCGGCGTGCACCGCGTGCAGCGCGTGCCGGCCACCGAGACGCAGGGTCGCATCCACACCTCCGCCGCCACCGTGGCCGTGCTGCCCGAGGCAGAAGAGGTGGACGTGCAGATCAACCCCAACGAGCTCAAGATCGACGTCTACCGCAGCTCCGGCCCCGGCGGCCAGTCGGTGAACACCACCGACAGCGCCGTGCGCATCACCCACCTGCCCACGGGGCTGGTGGTGACCTGCCAGGACGAGAAGTCGCAGCACAAGAACAAGGACAAGGCCATGGGCGTCCTTCGTTCGCGGCTGCTGGACATCCGCATCGCCGAGCAGGAGGCGGAGCGCGCGCGCGACCGCAAGGCGCAGGTGGGCACGGGCGACCGGTCGGCCAAGATCCGCACGTACAACTTTCCGCAAAGCCGCGTGACGGACCACCGCATCGGCTTTACGACGCACGCGCTGCAGCAGGTGATCGACGGGTCGCTGGACGAGCTGATCGAGAATTTGAAGCTGGCGAGCCAGGCGGAGCGGGCGGCCTGAACTGCAGGGAACAGGGAACAGGGAATAGGGAATAGGGAATAGGGAATAGCCTGCAACGGCGCAGGGCAGGGCATCCCCGAGGATTGTCGTCCGATGCAGTTCTCCCCCTCCCCCGCAGAGCGGGGGCCGGGGGGAGAGGGCCCTCGGCGGACGAGAGACAGCCCGCGACGCTGCACGAGCCCCGAGCCCGCGACGACGTCGGTCCCGTCTGCCCCCGAACGTAACGATCCGAACCCGAGCGGAATCCAGATTGGCAACGGACACCAGGCGCTGGACCGTCGTGGAGATGATCCGCTGGACGGCGGAGTACCTCGCGGGCAAGGGATTCCACAACCCGCGGCTCAACGCCGAGCTCCTGCTGGCGGGAATGCTGGGCCTCAAGCGGCTGGACCTGTACCTCCAGTACGACCGGCCGCTCACCCCCGAGGAGCTGGCCGAGTACCGCGAGCGCCTGCGGAGGCGTGCGCGGCGAGAGCCGTTGCAGTACATTGACGGGACCGCCGCCTTTCGTGACCTTGTGCTCAAGGTGGACAGGCGTGTATTGATACCCCGTCCCGAGACGGAACGCCTCGTCCAGGAAGTGCTCGACTGGGCCGCCGGACGCACGGACCTCCAGGCCGTGGACGTGGGTACCGGCTCCGGCGCCATCGCGCTCTCGCTCGCCACCGAGGGCCCCTTCGCGCGGGTCGTCGCGACGGACGTTTCGGACGCGGCGCTGGCGCTGGCGCGTGAAAACCATCACCTTTCCGCGTCCGCGGCGCCCGTGGACCTTCGCGCGGGCGACCTGCTGGCCCCCGTGCGCGGCGAGCGCTTTCACGTGGTGGTCTCCAATCCGCCGTACATCGGCGACGAAGAGGCGCCCGCGCTGGACGCCGAGGTGCGCGACTGGGAGCCGGCCGGGGCCCTGTTCGCGGGAGCGGGCGGGCTGGACGTCATCCGCCGCCTGGTTCCGCAGGCGGCCGATGTGCTGGAGCCCGGCGGGCTGCTGGCCCTGGAGATGGGCGCGGCGCAGGGCGCGGCGGTTTGCGCCATCATCGAACAAACGCATGCGTTCGGCGCGCCGCGGGTGCGGCCGGACCTGGCCGGGCGCGACCGCATCGTGCTCGCCGAGCGACTTTAGCCTTTCTGTCAGGAGCGGGGATGGACCAGATCTGGGAAAAGGCGCGCGACGTGGGCCGCCTGATCGCGCACAGCGACGAGTACAAGGCCTTCAAGCGCGCCAGCCAGAGCCTGAGCGACGACCGCGAGGCCGTCACCCGGCTCAACCGGCTGCAGGCGCTGGAGGACACGTTCACCACGGCCATCCAGCAGGGCACGGAGCCCTCCATGGACGAGCAGCAGGAGTACGAGCGGCTCGTGGGCGAGGTGCAGGGCATGCCGGGCTACCAGGCCCTGGCCGGCGCCCAGCAGGGCTTTGACCGGCTCATGCTGCGGGTGAACGAGGAGATCGCCAAGGGGATCGAGGCGGGCGAGCAAAGCCGGATCATCCTTTCCTCCTGACCCGGGCGCCACCACCATCATGAAGTTCCTGCCCAGCGACCTGCGCGAGGCCGGCACCCGTCTGCTGACGCCGGTGCTGGAGCTGTTCGTGCGCAGCGGGCTGTCGCCCAACGTGATCTCCACCATCGGGTTCATGGTCACGATGGGGGCGGGGCTGGCCTACTTCCTGGGCAGCCTGCAGTGGGGCGGCTTCCTGGTGCTGCTGGGCGGGCTGTTCGACGTGATCGACGGGTACGTGGCCCGCAAGACGGACCGGGTCACGCGCTTTGGCTCGTTCTACGACAGCACGCTGGACCGCATCAGCGAGGTGATGGTCTTTCTGGGGGTGTTCTCGCTGTACAACGGCGGGGCGCCCAACATCGGCGAGCCGTGGATGGTGTACGTGGTGGCGGCGGCCATGGCCGGCTCGCTCCTCGTCTCCTACACCCGCGCGCGCGCCGAGGCCATGGGCATCGACTGCCGCGTGGGCCTCATGCAGCGCGCCGAGCGGGTGCTGCTGCTGGGCATCGCCACCTGGTTCTTCGCCACCTGGCGCGGGGGCCTGGTGCTCACCCTGGTGATGATCGCCATGGCGGTGCTCACCAACCTGACGTTGATCTATCGCATTATCTGGGTCTACCAGCACACCCGCGCGCCGGCCGCCCCCGTGCAGCCGTCCCCGGCGCGCCGCGCGGCCCGAACACCAGCCAAAAGGTAAGACACACCGTGCGCAGCGACAGCTACGTGCCGCGCCCCGCCGAGGGGCGCCTGGGCATTCTTCTCCCCGGCCTCGGGGCCGTGAGCACCACCTTCATCGCCGGCGTGGAGCTGGTGCGAAGAGGCATGGGGCGTCCCATCGGTAGCGTGACCCAGATGGGCACCATCCGCCTGGGCAAGCGCACCGAGAACCGGGTGCCGGCCATCAAGGACTTCGTGCCCCTGGCGGACCTGGACGACATCGTGTTCGGCGCGTGGGACCCGTTCCCCGCCAACGCGTACGAGAGCGCCATCAACGCCGGCGTGCTCGACCGCCACGCCCACATCGAGCCCATCGCCGACTTCCTCATGGGCATCGAGCCCATGCCGGCGGTGTTCGATCAGAACTACGTCAAGAAGCTGGAGGGCATCAACATCAAGCCCGGCACCAGCAAGCGCGAGTGGGCCGAGGCCCTGCGCCAGGACATCCGTGACTTCAAGGAGAAGAACGGGTGCGACCGCCTGGTGATGGTGTGGTGCGGCAGCACGGAGATCTACATCAAGCAGAGCGAGGTCCATAAGACCATCGAGGCGTTCGAGGCGGCCATCGACGCGAACCACGAGGACGTGGCGCCGTCCATGCTGTACGCCTACGCGGCCATCATGGAGGGGGTGCCGTACGCCAACGGCGCGCCCAACCTGTCGGTGGACTTCCCCGCGCTGCTGCAGCTGGCCGAGCAAAAGGGCGTGCCCGTGGCGGGCAAGGACTTCAAGACGGGCCAGACCCTCATGAAGACCATCATCGCGCCGGGGCTCAAGGCGCGCATGCTGGGGCTGGACGGCTGGTTCAGCACCAACATCCTGGGCAACCGGGACGGCGAGGTGCTGGACGACCCGGGCTCGTTCAAGACCAAGGAAGAGAGCAAGCTGTCGGTGCTGGAGCACATCCTTCAGCCCACGACCTACCCGGAGCTGTACGGCAAGTTCAGCCACGTGGTGCGGATCAACTACTACCCTCCGCGCGGCGACGCCAAGGAGGGGTGGGACAACATCGACATCCGCGGGTGGCTGGACTACCCCATGCAGATCAAGGTGGACTTCCTCTGCCGGGATTCGATCCTGGCGGCGCCCATCGTCCTCGATCTCGCGCTGTTCATGGACCTGGCCAGCCGCGCGGGGATGAACGGGATCCAGGAGTGGCTCTCGTTCTACCTCAAGAGCCCCATGGCGGCCGAGGGCCTGTACCCGGAGCACGACCTGTTCATCCAGCAGATGAAGCTCAAGAACACGCTTCGCTGGATGATGGGCGAGGACCAGATCACGCACCTGGGCCTGGACTACTACCTCGAGGACGCCGACACGCTCGCCGGCGTGTGAGCGGAAGTGCGGTAGTGCGTGAGTGAACGGCGGCCCGGCTTCCTTCGTGGAGGCCGG